>DASSXJ010000001.1 GCA_035703895.1 bacterium
GACGATCGCGAGGCACGACGTGGACGCGAAACGCGGGGAGGTCTCCCAGGCCCGCGCGCAGCTGCAGCAGGCCGCGACGGGGCAGACGCTCGTGCAGCAGCGGGCCCGCGAACTCGCCGTCGCCGAAGCGCAGGCCGGGGATGCCGCCTCGGCGCTCGAGATGGCGCAGGTGAACCTGAGCCGCACCAAGATTCTCGCGCCGGAGGACGGCTGGGTGACGAACCGGACCGTCCAGATCGGACAGGTAGTCCAACCGAACCAGCCCCTCCTCTCGTTGACGCTGGCCCATCACTTCTGGGTTGTCGCCAACATCAAAGAGACTCAGGTAGGCGGGATCCGCGCCGGCCAGCCGGTGCGGATCACCGTGGATGCCATCCGGCGCCACGTTTTCCGCGGGCACGTAGAGAGCATCGGGAAGACGACCGGGTCCACCACCGCGCTCCTCCCTCCCGACAATGCCACGGGGAACTTCATTAAAGTCGTCCAGCTCGTCCCTGTCCGGATCGCGCTCGATCCCGACCAGCGCGACCCGCCGCTCCAGCTCGGGCTCTCATGCGAGGTGGCCATCGACACCCGACAGGCGCACCCATAGCGCATGGCGACCGGGGCCAGTCTGGCCTCACCCTCGTTCGAGGCCGAACGGCGGACGAATACGTGGTTGGTGACCGTTTCCATTCTGCTCGGTTCGATCATGGCCACGATCGATACGAGCGTCGTCAACATCGCCCTCCTGCATATTCAGGCGACGTACGGGGCGACGATCCAGGAAGTCACCTGGGTCACGACCTCCTACTTGATCAGCGTGGTCCTGGTCATGCCGCTGACCGCGTGGCTCGCCTCTGTCCTCGGCCGGAAGCGGATGTACATATTTTCGGTGATCATCTTCACCGCGGCCTCGGCGCTGTGCGGGGTCTCGCGGACCCTCGGGCAGCTCATCGCATTCCGGGTCCTCCAGGGACTGGGGGGCGGGGCGCTCCAGCCTGTAGCCCAGGCGATCATGCGGGAGACATTCCCCCTGCGACAGCAGGCCCAGGCCATGGGGCTGTTCGGGATGCTCGTCCTGCTCGGACCGGCGGTCGGCCCGACGCTCGGCGGCTATCTTGTCGACAACTATTCCTGGCCGTGGATCTTCTACGTCAACCTGCCCGTGGGCGTGCTGTCGCTGTTCATGGTCTCGCAGTTCATCGTCGATCCCCCGTACATGCGGGCGAGGGGCCTGCATAAGGTCGACGCGGTCGGGATCGGGCTGCTGATCATCGGCGTCACCTCGCTCCTGACGATGCTCGAGCAGGGCGAGCGCGATGGATGGTTTGGCAGCTCATTCATCCTGGCCCTGGGCGTGGTGGCGGCGGTGACGATCGCGGCGTTCATTGTGTGGGAGTTGTACACTCCGGTCCCCGCCGTCAACCTGCGAATTCTTGCCAACACCTCGTTTGCCGCGGGAACCCTCATCATCGGGGTGCTGGGCGTCGCGCTCTTCGGAGGGCTGATCCTGCTGCCGCTGTTTCTCCAGAACCTGCTGGGGTACGACGCGACCCAAGCCGGCCTCGCCCTCATGCCCCGGTCCCTGATCATGGTGTTGACGATGCCCATCGCGGGCGCACTGTACAATCGCGTGGGCGTGCACGCGATGGCGCCGTTCGGCCTCGCGCTCGCCGCGGTCTCCTCGTTTCTGATGGCGCGCTTTACCCTCAACGCGGGGCCTCTGCAGATCCTCATCCCGCAGATCCTCCAGGGGCTGGCATTCGGATTCATCTTCGTCTCGATCTCGACCACGGCGATGTCGACGATCTCCCGGCCCCAGATGCAGGCCGCGACGGGCCTCTATAACCTGGTCCGCCAGCTGGGCGGCAGCCTGGGCACCGCCATCTTCGTTACGCTCGTCGACCACAAGACCACGACGGCCAGCGCGAACCTCGTCCGGTACGCCTCGCCGTTCAACCCGACGTTCATGCACTGGTGGCAGACCTACCAGTCCGGGTTCGCCGCCCGGGGCGTGGACCTGGGGCGCGCACGCCTCCAGGCGCTCGCCCTCCTCAACCATGCGATCGGCCAGCAGGCCGCAGTCGTCGCGTTCAACTACGCGTTTGCGGTGATGGGCGCGCTGTTTCTCTGCTGCCTTCCCCTCGTGCTGCTGCTGCGCCGCGGAGATCGGCCTGAGCACACGCCGCCTGGAGACACATAGGGGGCGTCGTCGCCAGCCCGCCCGACTCACACGGTACTCCATTCCAATTCGTTCTTGACACCGGCCGCCTCTGGTGTGAGAATGCCCGCGGCCCTTCCGCCGCTCGACGATGAGAGGTGACGCGATGACTGCGTCTGCAGACATGCTCCTGGAAGTCCACGACCTGGTCAAGGACTTCGGCCGGGTTCGAGCCGTCGACGGGATTTCGTTTGCGATCCCGAGGGGCAAGATCGTCGGCCTGCTTGGCCCCAATGGGGCGGGGAAGACCACGACGATCCACATGCTGCTCGGCATCACCGGTCTGACGTCGGGCCGCATCACGTACTTTGGAATGGAATTTGCCAGGCACCGGCAGGAGTGCCTGCAGCGAATCAATTACGCCTCATCTTTCAACACGCTGCAGGGCCGCATCTCCGTGTGGGAGAACCTGCTCGTGTTTTCGCACCTATACGCCATCCGGGACGCCGGCGCGAGGATCCGGAAGCTGCCGGAATACTTCGAGATCGGCGCCCTGCTGCAGCGCCGATACTGGGATCTCTCCGCGGGGCAGAAGACCAGGGTCAACCTGATCAAGGCGCTGTTGAACGACCCCGAGCTGATCCTCATGGACGAGCCGACCGCATCCCTCGACCCGGATATCGCGGACAAGACGCTGTCGCTGATCGAAGAAGCGCGGCGGACCTCGGCGGTATCGATTCTGTACACCAGCCACGACATGGAGGAGGTCAACCGGATCTGCGATGAGGTCATCTTCCTCGACCGCGGCCGGATCGTCGCCCAGGACACCCCGCTTGGGCTCACCAAGCGGATCCAGAACGCGCATCTCAAGCTCACCTTCGACGGCGATCTGCACACGGTGGAGGCGTTTCTCGCGGAACGCCGCCAGGGGCACACGTTTCCCCATCCGTACGCGGTGTCGATCGATACCACGGAGCAGATGATCCCCGAGCTGATCTTCGGCCTGAGCGAGCGCGGCGTCTGGATCACCGACATCGAGGTGAAGAAGCCGACCCTGGAGGACGTGTTCTTGCGGATCGCGAGAGGGACAGATCATGTCACCTAAGCGCATCGGGGCGATCCTCGTACAAGAGTTCTACATCACGAAGCGATCGCTCGAGGTCATCATGGACCTCTTCTTCACGTCGTTGATGACCGTCATCGTTTTTGGGTTTGTCTCGCGGTTCCTGGTGGGCGTGCTGAACGCCTACACGGGATCGTACCTCATCCTGGGGATGCTGCTGTGGGAGGTGATCAGGGTTAATCAGTACTCGCTTTCGGTGGGCAGCCTCTGGAACATCTGGTCACGGAATCTGAGCAACCTGTTCATCGCCCCGCTGACGATGAAGGAATACATTGCGGCGCACATGCTGTCCGGGCTGCTCAAGACCCTGCTCATCTTCGGCACGGTCTCAGCGGTCGCCGCCGCCGGATTTCAGTTCGACATCCTGCGCCTCGGGATACTGAACCTCACGTTGTTCTTTACGAATCTCACGGTTTTCTCCTGGTCGCTCGGCCTCGTCCTGCTGGGGGTGATCTTCCTGGTCGGGACACGGATCCAGGCCCTGGCCTGGGGCCTGGTCTTCCTCTTCCAGCCGCTCACCGCGGCGTTCTATCCGGTGGGGGTGCTGCCTCCGGTCGTTCAGCGGATCGCGTACGCCCTGCCGCCCACGTTCGTCTTCGAAGCGGCCCGACAGGCGTTGGCTACCGGTGCGGTGAACTGGACCTATGCCGCCATCGCCTTCGGCGAGAACCTGGTGTACTTTGGACTGGCGCTCGCGGCGTTCACCCTGATGTTCGCACGCGCGCGGAACACCGGACAGTTTGCGCGGAATGAAGGCTAGACGTGCGCCGAGCGGCCGATCACTTTTTCGGATCGAGCTTCAATGCAGCCGAATTGATGCAATACCGCAGGCCGGTCGGCTGAGGGCCGTCATCGAACACATGACCAAGATGCGCGTCGCACTTGGCGCACAGCACCTCCGTGCGAACCATGCCGTGGCTGCGATCGATCTCTTCGTCCACGTGCCCGTCGGCGATTGGGCGTGAGAAGCTCGGCCATCCGCAGCCGGCATCGAATTTCGCATCGGACTCGAAGAGCTCCTCGCCGCAGCAGACGCAGCGATAGACGCCCGGCGTCGTCGTCTTGTCGTACGCACCGGTGAAGGGCCGCTCGGTGGCCTTCTCGCGCGTGACGGCATACTGCTCCGGCGTCAATTGCCTGCGCCATTCGCTCTCGTTCTTCTTGATCTTGTCTGACATGTGCGGCCTCCGTCCCTCGTAGTACGTTGCCCCCACCACACTACGGTATCAGATTGGCGGGGATCAGCCGCTCGACGATGACCACATCGCGCCATTTCCCGTCGAGCATTGCGTGCTTCTGGTAGGTGCCGACCTCTCGAAAGCCCACCGATCGGAGGAGGCGGAGGCTCGCGGTGTTCTCCGGGAATACGCGCGAGACGAGCTTCCAGAGGCCGGCGCGCTCCGCTTCGCGGATCAACGCCTCCATCGCCACGCGCCCCGCGCCGCGTCCGCGCGCCTCCCGGGCAACGTACACGGAGAACTCGGCGATGCCCGCGTAGCACTCGCGCGGCCGGTACGCGGAGGTGGACGCGAACGCGATGAGCCGTCCCTCATGCTCGACGGCGACGACGGGATGCGTTCCGTCGAACCACGTGCGCACGTCCTCACAGTTCCGCAGGCGGGTCTCGAACGTCGCGACGCGGTCTTCGATCCCCTGGTTATAGATCGCGGCGATGGCCTCGCCGTCCTCGGGTGTGGCGATCCGCGCGCGCATCGGCCCTCCTTCACCACACCTCAGAAGTAGTTGGACGTGATCCCGCCGTCAACGACGAGCACGCTTCCATTGACCCACATCGACTCATCGGACGCGAGGTACAGAGCCATCTGAACGATGTCCTCCGGCCGGCCGAACCGGCCGAGGGGGATCCGATTCAGGCGGAGCTGCTTCGCCTCGGGGTTGTTGAGCAGCCAGGACGTCAAGAGCGGCGTCTCGATCGGGCCCGGTGCGATCGCGTTCGCGCGGATGCGCTTGGGGCCGAACTGCACCGCGAGCGATTTGGTCAGCGCGATCACTCCGCCCTTGCTGGTCGTGTAGGCGTCCTGGGGGACCGTGCACCCCACGAGGGCCACGAACGACGCGACATTGATGATCGAGCCGCCGCCCGCGCGAATCAATTCGGGGATCCCGTGCTTGCAGCAGAGATAGATCCCCTTCAAGTTGACGGTCATCACCTGGTCCCAGACCGACTCCTCGACGTCCACGACCGAGCCGTCTTTTTCCGGGAAGATCCCGGCGTTATTGTAGAGAACGTCGAGGCGGCCGAACCGGTCCACCGCGCGCCGCACCGCGCTCCGCACCTGCTCCTCCCGGCCGACGTCTCCCTGGACGAAGAGCGCTTGTCCGCCCTGGTTGGTGATCTCGCCCGCCACGTCTTCCCCGGCGTTCGCCGAGACATCGAGGGCCACCACGCGGGCGCCCTCGCGCGCGAACGTGACCGCGGCGAGCCTCCCCATGCCGCTCGCGCCGCCGGTGATCAGGACGACCTTGTCGCGAAGTCTCATCGGAGGCTCCTCGTGCCGCGCGCTTGCGCGATCAGGTGCGTTCGAAGTTGCGTCCCAGCTCCCAGCATGTGACGGCCCGGTCAAACACCTGCTGCTCCAGCCGGGCAGTGTGCAGGTAGTGCTCCACGACGCGGTCGCCAAACGCCCACCGCGCCATCTCGCTTCGGTCGAGCTCGTCGGTGGCCTCGCGCAGCGTCGCCGGGACCCGGGGGAGCCCTTCCGCTTTGTACGCGTCCCCCTTGAACATCGCGGGAGGCTCCAGGGTCCGCTCGACGCCCCACAGGCCGGCTGCGATCGTGGCGGCGATGGCGAGATACGGGTTCGCGTCCGCCCCCGGGATCCGGTTCTCGACGCGCAGGCCCTGGCCTTCGCCCACGACGCGAAACCCGCACGTACGGTTGTCGTGGCTCCACACCGCCAGGACCGGCGCAAATGTGCCGGCGACGTACCGTTTGTACGAATTGATGTACGGGGCGAACAGGTACGCCATTTGCCGAGCCCCGGCGAGCTGGCCGCCCAGGTAGTGGCGGAAGGTCGCCGACATCCCGAGCGGGGCGGCACCTTCCTCCCAAAAGAGGTTGCGGCGGGCGTCCCGGTCCCACAGGCTGCTGTGGAGGTGGAAGGACGACCCGGCGGCGCCGGCCTGCCACTTCGCCATGAAGGTGAGCGCCACGTGATTGAGCGCGGCGATTTCCTTGGCCGCGTGCTTGTAGATGGTATGGCGGTCGGCCATCTCGACGGGCGTGGTGTAGCGGAGATTGATCTCGTGCTGCCCGGGTCCCCATTCCCCTTTGCTGAACTCGACCGGGACGCCGGCCCCTTCGAGGCCGTTGCGGATCTGCCGCACCAACCACTCCTCCTTCGTCCCTTGGAGGATATGATAGTCCTCGCTGTACCGGCCGTAGAGATCGAGATCGTGGTAATGCTTCTCTCGGGCCTGCTCGTACGTGTTCCGGAACAGGTAGAACTCCAGTTCCGATGCGACCATAGGGACGAATCCGCGCTCTCGGGCGCGCTCGACCTGGGACTGGAGGATCTGCCGCGGGGACTCCGGCACGGGCCGGCCGTCCTCGTCGCAGACATCGCAGAGCACGAGGGCCGTCGCTTCAAGCCAAGGGAGGCGGCGCAGCGTGCCGAGATCCGGCCGCAGCCACACGTCATGATAACCCGTGGCCCAACTCGTCAGCTGATAGCCGGGGAGGGGCTCCATCTCGACATCGCACGCCAGGAGATAGCTGCACGCGTGAACACCGTCCTGGGCGACCTCGCCGACAAAGAACCGGCCGGTGACCCGCTTGCCGACCAGCCGACCCTGCATGTCCACCATCGCCGCGATGACGGTGTCGATTGCTCCGTCCGCGACGGCCGTTCGGAGCGCGTCCACCGTCAGCCGGCCTGCCGGTGCTTCGGTCATCCTCGGTCCTCCCTTCGGGACCCGCCCCCTCGCGCGCGATGGAACGTGTCGTTCCATGGCTTCGAGCCCGAACCCTCCGGCGCGCCGCCCGTGCGCCGCCGGGATTCTGTAGGCCGGGTGGGGAGGAGCGCCAGAAACGCGGCCACCACCGGCGAGACCGTCCGTTCGCGATGGTAAACGAGGGAGAAGTCGAGGTACAGCGGTTCCCGCAGGGGGCGGGCCACGAGGCGGCCGGTTGCAACCTCTTGCGCGACCGCGGCGTGGGCCATGAGGCCCGCGCCGATGCCGTCGGCGACGGCGCTCTTGATCGCCTCGTTGCTCTCCAGCTCCATCGCCGGAGGGACCTCCAAGCCGTTCGATCCAAACGCCCGCTCGATCAAGCGGCGGGTCGCCGACCCCGGCTCGCGGAGGATCATCGGGATATTGCGGAGGTCCTGCACCGCGATCACGCGTTTGCGGGTGAGGGGATGGCCTGCCGGCAGGATGACGAGCACGCGGTCTCGGATCAACGGCAACGACGCGAGGAGGGCATCGTTGCACGGCCCGGCGATGAGGCCGGCGTGCAGGCGAAAGTCGAGCACCTTGGCCAGGATCGTCTCCGAGTTGCCTACGGTGAGGCTCACCCGTACCCCTGGATACCGCCGCTTGAACCGGTCCAGCAACTCCGCGATATAGTAGGCCCCCGCGGTACGACTGGCGCCGACTTCCAGGTGGCCGGTGCGCAGCCCGGCAAGGTTATCCATCGCGTCGCCGGCAGCGTCGAGCAGGTGGAAGATGCGCTGCGCGTAAGTGTCCAGCGTCCGTCCCGCATCCGTCACCCGGACCCGCCGCCCCACCCGGTCGAACAGCCGCTGGCCCAGGCTCCGTTCAAGCCGGCGGATCTGCTGCGTGACGGCGGGTTGACTGATGCCGAGTTGGTGGGCGGCTTCGCTGAAGCTCCTGAGCCGGGCGACGAGGTGGAACGTGTTGAGCGGGACGAGCGGCATCCGATCGGCTCCGGCCGCCTTGCGCGTCACCACGATTGGCCCACCATCCGATGCATAAGGATAATTAATGGATGCTTAACATTTCGTTATTTGACATTATACCAGTTCACCCTGTACCGTGAAGGGGGAGAAGCGGTCGATCCTATGAGCGTGGCGATGCCTACCGACAAGGTCATGAGCGCGGCGGAAGCGATTGCCCGCCACATCCGCCCTGGGGCCGTCCTGGGGATGGGCGGGCAGAACATTGGCCGCTGCCCGATGGCGCTCACCCAAGAGATCATCCGGCAGCGGATCGGCGACCTGACCGTTGTCGGGTGCAACCTCTCGATCGCGATGGACCAGCTCGTCGGCGCGGGCCTGGTGAGGCGCTGCGAATGCGGCTCGGGGAACCTCGAACGGTTCGGCACCACTTTGTGCTGGCGGCGGGGCATCGAAGAGGGGACCCTCGAGGTCGAAGACTACAGCCACCTCGCCATGGTGACCCGGTTTCTCGCGGGCGAGATGGGTGTGCCGTTCATGCCCACCCGCAGCCTCCTCGGGTCGGACCTGCTGTCCCCTCCCCAGGAAGCGGGGGGACCGGCGCGTCAAGGCAAAGCCCAAGTGATCGACAATCCGTGGGCGCCCGGGGAACCTGTGGCGCTTGTCCCGGCTCTGCAGCCCGACGTCAGCATCGTCCACGTGCAGCGGGCCGACCGCATGGGCAACCTCATCATCGAGGGATTCGCGACGCACGAGCCGGAGATGATCCGCGCCTCGCGCCATGTGATTGCGAGCTGCGAGGAGCTCATCTCGACCGACGAGATCCGCGCCCATCCTGAGCAGACCACGGTGCCGTTCCTCCACGTGAGCGCCGTGGTGGTGCAGGCCTTCGGAGCGTATCCGACGTCAACCTACCGGTACTACGATTACGATGCCGCGCAGGTGGCCGCATATCAGACGGTCGCCCGGGCGGGCGGCGAGACGCTCGCCGGGTACTTTCAGACACGCGTGTGGGACTGCGCCACCTTTGACGAACATCTGGCGGTCGTGGCCGGACGCGAACAGCTCGAGCGGCTGAGACAGGCGATGCAGGCGGTGGTCTAGCGCAGGAGGGATCGTAGTTTGCCCAACGGCTACACGCGGCAGGAACTCATGGTCATCGAGGCGGCGCGGCACGTCCGCGACGGCGACGTTGTCTTCGTCGGCACGGGGCTGCCGCTGCTCGCGACGACGTTCGCGCAGCGGACTCACGCCCCCAACCTGGTCTG
>DASSXJ010000002.1 GCA_035703895.1 bacterium
CCTGGCGTTCATGTTCATGGCGGCGCTGCGGAGGCGGCTCGGGATGAGCCCCACGGTGGCCGCGGGGATGGCCTCGCTCGCGGCCCTCGGGACCGTGGCCGATGTGGTGCCGCTGCTTGACGATAATCGCCGCATCGCCGCCGGCGGGCTCGTGGAGATGGGCGCCGCCCCGCTCGTCGGTCTGAGGGCGCTCGCCGACATCGCCGGTATCAGCGGCCCTGTCACAACCTGGCACGTGTCGTGGCAGCTGGCCCCCCGGTTGAACGCGCCCGGGCGGCTCGGCGATCCATCGCCCGCGCTCCGGCTCCTGACCACCGACGACGCAGAGTGCGCCCGGGCCCTCGCCCAGGATCTGGACCGCGCAAATCGTGAGCGGCAGGAGATTCTCGAGCGGACCCTGGCCGAGGCGATCACGCAGGCTGAAGCAGAGGGCCCGGCCTCGGCGGTCGTCGTGGCCGACGACGGATGGCATCCCGGCGTCGTCGGGCTTGTCGCCGGACGCCTCGCGGAACGCTATTGCCGTCCCGCCGTCGCGATCGGCCTGGCCGAGGGCGCCGGTCGGGGGTCGGCCCGCAGCGTCCCCGGGTTCAACCTTGTCGAAGCCCTCAAAACGTGTCAGTCCCACCTGCTCGGGTTTGGGGGACACGCCATGGCGGCCGGATTGTCGATCGCGCGGGAGGCCGTCCAGGAGTTTCGGAGGGCCTTCAATGCCCTCGCCGCGGCGCAGGGGGTGGACCAGGCCGGCGCGTTCCGTCTGCCTGTCGACGCCGAGGTTCGGCTCGTGGATCTCACTGTTCCCCTGGTGCGCGAAGTGGGGCGCCTCGGTCCATTTGGAGCGGGCAACCCGGAGCCCGTGTTCGCCGTAAAAGGCGTGCGGACGCACCAACGGCGGGTCATCGGAGACGGGCGTCATCTCCGGTTGGACGTGTCGGACGGCGCAGCGATCCTTGAGGCGATCGGCTTTGGGATGGCGGCGCCCGCTGAGCTGCTGACGTTTACCGAAGTCCCTGTGGATCTCGCGGTGATCCCCGAATTCGACCCCCTCCATCCGGAGCGCGTACGGTTGCGGGTCGTCGCGCTCGATGTGCCGGGGATCGACCCGGAGCAGATGCTCACGGACACCGGAGCCCTGATAGACCGGCTGTTTGCCCGGTCGGCGGAGTATTTGGCCGAGGCCCGCGACTCAGCCGCGGAGGACGCGGCCGTGCTCTACTCCAAGGTGGTCGGCGTCACGTTCGACGGACGACAACAGATCGTCGGCACACTTCGTCCCGGAGATCGCCTCAGGTTGATCCGCGAACCGGCGAACCCGCATGACCCGCATGCCGTCCAGGTCGTCACGCCGGATGGTCGGGCGCTGGGATACCTCCGAGCTCGCCTCGCCGGTCGTCTGGCGCCTTCCATCGATGGCGGGGCCCGGTACCGCGCGACCGTAGCCGCGGTCACCGGGGGAGGCGACCGGTCCTCGGGCATCAACATTTTGCTGGAGCGGGAAGACGAGTCATCGGAGTCTCCGTGCGGGGACCCGCCGCCGGGCCGGCCGACGTGGGGGCATCTCGACAGCCGCGATCGGGCCGAACGGACAACCGCACACCTTCGTGACCGATATGCGCTGGCGCCCGTGCACGCCGAGGCGGTCGCTGCGATCGTCAGCGGAGCATCGGCCGCGATCACAATGCCTCCGGGGCGCGGCGTGGCCAGTCTGCTCGCCACAGCGGCGGCAGCGGCCCCGCGCGACCGCGGGTGCGCGCTCGTCGTGGCGCCCCTGCGCCGGCAGGTGGTGCATCGTGCGGACCAACTCCGCGCACGCCTAGACCCCCTCGGTCTCCGCGTGTACTCCGCGCACGGGCTCCAGAGTGTTCAGGACCGCGAGCGCGCCGCCTCCGCCCTGCGCGCGGGCGAGGCGGACGTCGTCGTCGTCAGTTGGGAGATCGCGGCCGCAGGGTGGGTGGAGACGCACGCGGATCGGATCGCCATGGTGCTGTGCGATGGGATTCCCGGCTCGGCCCTTCCGCCGCTCCTCGAGGCGGCTCGTGGCGCTCAGCTCTGCCTCGTGAACCCCGGTACGCCGGCGACCGCACCGGTGCTCGCACTGGACGGTGCGGTGCGGACCGGAGTGCGGTTGATCGATCGCAGAGGCGCCGCCGACCTCGACGGGTTGGTGGAGGAGGTGATCAACCGAGACGAGAAGTGCGTAGTGTATGCTACCGGGCGCGAGGAGTGCGTGCACCTGGCGACGCGGCTGCGCGAGTGCGCCGCTGGGGACGGCAGGGTCGCGTACTTACACGGCGGCCTTCCGGGACGCGTGCGTCAGATCATCGTGCAGGCGTTCCGGGAGAACCGGATCGGGGTCTTAGTGGCCACGCCGGCCCTCGACGAGGAGACGCTTCCCGGGGATGTCCGCCACGTAGTCGTCTCGTCCCTCCCGCCGGACCGGGGATACCTGGCCGAGGCCGTGGGGATGCTCGGGTTCGATGCGCGTCCGGTCTCGGTCACGGTGGGGTTCCGATCGGACGAGATCCCGGGGCGGCGGCGGGCGCTCGACGGGTGCGCTCCGGATCGCGCCGTGCTGGCTTCGTTGTATCGCGTCCTCGCGCAGTGGCGCGGAACCCGACCGTTCCGGTGGCCTGACGACCAGACGTGGGCGTACCTCAGTGGGGTGTCACCCGGGCTCGTGCCGTCGATCGTTGACGCGGCGCTGGTGATCCTTGAGGAAGCGGGCGTGGTGTCCCGCGAGGCGCTCGACAACGGAGCCGAGTTTCAGTGTGTCGCCACGGTGCGGCGGGATCTCGCGGCATCGCTTCGGTATCGCGAGGGGCGGCGGGAGCGCGAGGCGTTCGAGCTGTGCGCCGAGTGGGCCGTCCGCGCCGGCCCCTTCGAGCTGCTCCAGGCGATCGCCGGACGGGCCGATGACGGTCGACCGGCGGCACCTCCGCCCCGCGTGGTGCTGAATCGATGAAACGGTTTCAATTTATCCGGGGCACCGCGGAGGAGACGCTCCCGCCGGACGCGACCGAGCTGCTGGCCCGCGTCAAGGCGGTCACGCCTCATGCAGACATCGATCTCCTCCGGCGGGCGTACCTGTTCGCACGGGAGGCCCACGCCGATCAGACCCGGGCGTCGGGCGAGCCGTATGTGAGCCACAGCGTCGCCGTCGCCGCGATCCTGGCCGAGATGCGTCTCGACGCGGTCACGATCACGGCGGCACTGCTGCACGATGTGCCCGAGGACACGCCGCGCACGATCGAGGAGATCCGGTCGAAGTTCGGCCCCGAGGTCGCCGGACTCGTCGACGGCATCACCAAGCTGGGCCGCATCGAATGGAAGAGCCGGGAAGAGCGCCAGGCGGAGAACCTCCGCAAGATGTTCCTGGCGATGGCCAACGATATCCGGATCATCCTGATCAAGCTGGCCGACCGCGTCCACAACCTGCGTACGATCGAGTACATCCCGGAGTGGAAGCAGAAACGCACGGCCGCGGAGACCCTGGAGATCTACGCCCCGCTCACCGAACGGCTGGGGATCGGG
>DASSXJ010000003.1 GCA_035703895.1 bacterium
CGCGGGCCACCGCATCGAGGTCTTCCTGGGCGATGAGGGTGAGGTGCCGGCCGCCGCCCGGGTGCTGCGAATACGTGCCCGTCCCGGCGGCATAACGGTCGCCCTCGATCCCCTTCCCGGCCGTCGTCCGCACCTTCTCCATATGCTGCGGCAGCGTTCCCGCCTCGGGGGTGATGTAGATGCCGGCCACGCGGCCGAAATTGTCCGCCGTCATCGCGCGATGCTCCTTCCTAGGTTGGGCTCAGACACCAAGGTGCGACAACGACGCGGCGACCTCCTGCCTGTGCGATGGCACCGCGCGCCATAGCCGCGATCGAACCCATGCTCGCGATGCAGCCGGCAATGCCGGCCTCCTACTCGTTGATCACCAACGCCCGGTCGTACTCGGGGACCATACGATCGTATGCCGCCGACATCAACGGCGAGGAGATAATGAAGTCGGCGGACGCCCGGTTACAGGCCACGGGGATGTTCCACACCGCGGCGATTCGGAGGAGCGCTCTGACGTCCGGATCGTGCGGCAGCGACTGCAGAGGATCCCAGAAAAAGATGAGGACATCGATGCTCCCCTCGGCGATGCGGGCTCCGATCTGCTGATCCCCCCCGAGCGGCCCGCTCTGCAGTTTGTGCACATCGGCCCCCAGCTCTGCTTCGAGCATTTTTCCCGTCGTCCCCGTGGCGAGCAGTTCGTGTTGAATCAGCAGGTGCTTGTTAAACGCCGCCCACTCGAGGAGATCGGTCTTCTTGTTGTCATGCGCCACAAGGGCGATTCGCTTCTGTTGTCGCATAGCCACCTCTCCATTTCCTCAATAGATCGGCGCCCGTCCAGCACCCCGAGATCCAGAATGGGTGCGGTGGGGATAGCCGCCGATCGGCAGGGATCGTGACGCGCGGAAGGGGGGTCCGGAGCGCGTCGTGTCCGTAAAGCAAGATGCTCCGGCGGAACACGCGCCGCCGGAGGCATCATGGCCTTTTTGCCTTCTATTAATTAATAACATAATGGCACCCGTTGGTCAACCCAGCGTGCCGGACTGCACGTCGCGGTCGACACAGAGGACAAGTGGAGAGGTTGCGGAACTCCTGCGTGTGTCCGCTGTCGGAGAAACGCGGTTCTCCACCGCATTCGAGGTTCCCGGCTATCGCTGGTTGTGGCTGTTCTCGCTCTTCAGCTCACTGGCATTCACGGTGGAGGTGCTCAGCCAGGGATGGGTCGTCTTGCAGCTCACCAACTCGGCCCTCATCGTGGGCTTCGCGGCGGGTTTTCGGGGAGTCAGCCAGGCTCTCTTCAGCGTGCTCGGCGGTCCCATCGTGGATCGCATCGACCGCCGCCGGCTCCTTCTCGGCTCGCAGCTCGCGGCCGCGCTTGGCGCCCTGACGCTCGCGTCCCTCCTGCTCGGTCACATGGTTCGCGTCTGGCACGTGTTCATCTATCTCGTTCTTGCGGGCCTCGTCACCGCGGTCAGCAGGCCATCGGCCGGCGGTTTGATGTACGATGTTGTGGGCCCGCGGCGCCTGCTGAATGCGAGCGCCTTCCAATTCATGGCGGCGAGCTTCGTCCGGATCGCGGGTGCGGTGGCGGGCGGCTTTGTGATCGATCGGTTGGGCGCCGGCAACAACTTCCTGCTCGTGGGTGCCGCATACTGCGGAGGATGGGCCGCGCTGTCCCTGCTGCGGAGCCCCGCCCCCACGGCGAGAACGGCGGAGCCATTCGTTCGGGCGGTGACGGCCGGATTCGGATATGTCCTGGGCACGCCTCGGATCCGGACGCTGCTTTTGCTGAGCCTGGTTGTGGAGGCGTTTGGGTTCGGCTATCAGGCCATGATGCCGGTCATGGCCCGCGACGTGCTGAAGGTGGGCGGGATCGGTCTCGGGTACCTGGCCGCGATGGCCGGCGTTGGGCAGTTGGTGGCGACGCTGCTGGTGGCCTCGCGTGGGGACCTGCGCAACAAGGGGACGCTCTTGATCTCCGCCGCGATCGGATTCGGGTTGTTCATCGCGCTATTTGGTGTGTCACCGTGGTTTCCTTTCTCGCTCGCGGTGGTCATGGTGGTGGGGGCGTTGGGGTCGACATACGACACCTCCATGTCGACGATGCTGATGATGGCCGCGGGTGACGCGGTCCGGGGGCGCGTGCTCGGCCTCTACTATTCCACGATGGGGGTGAGCGCGGTCGGATGGCTCGGCGTCGGCGCCGTCGCCACGCTGCTGAGCATGCCTGCCGCCCTCGCGCTGAGCGGGAGCGTCGTCGCGCTCGCCGCGCTTGGACTGGTTCCGAGACTCCACCTGCTGAACCCGGGCGGCCGGGCCGGCGCCGCCGAGGAGCTATCTTCGCGTTTATCCCCTCAAGAATCCGGGGACAATAAATCGGGATTGTGAATCGATGCGAGCAACTCGCGGCCGCCAAAGGCCATCGTAGATGCGAAGAGCGGTTCAACTCGTTCTGATCTTTCTCACCTCTGCGCTCGTCACGCTGGGGATCATGGGCGTCAACCTCGG
>DASSXJ010000004.1 GCA_035703895.1 bacterium
GCGAAGATGGTTTCCGTGATGACGGCGCCGCCGAACAGCCGTCCGACTTCGACGCCCAGCACGCTCAGCAGCGGGATGAGTGAGTTGCGCAGCACGTGGCGCGCAAGCACCCGGCGCTCGGTGATCCCCTTGGCCCGTCCCGTCTGCACGTACGGCGCCCGCAGGGCGGCCTTGACGCTGGATTTCAACACGAGACTCAGAAACCCGATGTACGCGAGGCTCAAGGTGGCCGTTGGGAGGATCATCAGCCGGAGGTTCTCGAGCGGCTGTGCAAACAGCGGCGCGTATCCGCCGCTCGGCAGCCACCGGAGGGTCAGGGCAAAGAGAAAGATTAGCATGATGCCCAGAAGGAAGTTGGGAAGCGTCACCCCAGCGATGCAGAAGCCGGACACGGCGAAGTCCACCGCGCTCCCGGCGCGGACGGCCGCCGCCGTGCCGAGGGCGAGCGCCGCGGCCAGCGCGACGGCCATGGCCAGCAGCGTCAATTCCCCCGTGACGAGCAGGCGGTTTTCAACGGCGCGCGCAACCGGCTCACGATCGCGAAGCGACCGGCCGAGATCCCCCCGCGCGGCGCGCGACAGCCAGTCAGCGTACTGCACGTAGACGGGCCGGTCCAGCCCCAACTCATGCCGAAGCCGCTGCGCCGTCTCAGGATCGGCCTCCCGGCCGAGCATCAACACCACCGGGTCGCCCAGAAAGGCGTGAACCAGGGCGAAGACCGCAGCCGTGAGCAACACGCCCATCGGGATGATGGCGAGCAGACGCTGGACGATGTACCGTGCCAACGCGGTTAGAGCACGCCGGTCATTTGGCGATCCACAGATCGCGGTAGCGCGGCACGGAGTCCGGGATCCAGGCGAAATTCTGGACCGTGGTCCGCGTGGGCTCGTACTCCGGCACGTAGAAGAACCACACGTACGGCGCGTCGTTGATCACGGTTTGCTCGATCTCTCCGTACACCTTTTTCCGGATCGCACGGTCGTAGGACGAGCTCGCGTCGCGGAGCAGGCGGTCGACGCCCGAGTAGCTCGTGGAATTGGCGAAGTTACCCGTGTAGAACAGGATCCGCAGCAGTCCGTCGGGGTCGCCGCGGAGCGTCCAGTCCGTCCGGGCCCAGTTCAACTTCGCGGCCAGCACCTGCTGGTACATGTCGGCCGGGTTGACCGGGTTGATTGTGATATTGACGTTGATCTTCCTGAGCTGCTGCTGCAGCAGCTCGGCAAACTGGAGGCCAAGCGGGGTGTTGTCCGTCGCGAACTCGCCGGAAAAACTCCCGCCGGTGCCGGCCTCGGCCAGCAGGCTCCTTGCCTTGGCGGGATCATACGTGTAGCCCTTGACGCCGTCGTTGTACCACCAGACGTTGGAAGGCGTGGGACCCTTGGCGACCGCCCCGCGACCGCCGAGCATGACCTTGACGAACTCCTCCCGATCGACGCCGTACGCGATGGCCTGCCGGAGCGCCTTATTATTGAAGGGCGGCCGGTCCACGCGCCACTGCGTCGCCCACCAGTGGCCGGACGGGTTCTCCGTGATCACCTTCACGTTTTGGGCGCGCTCGAGGCCGGGGATGTCCTTGGGGTCGGGCGAACTGGCTGTGTCGAGTTCTCCGGTGCGGACCATCGTCCCACGGACGGCCGGATCCGGGATCACCCGGAACACGATGCCGTCGAGGTAGGGTTTGCCCTGCTCCCAATAACCGGTAAAGCGTGTGAGGGTGACATGGTCGTCAGAGACCCATTCGACAAACTGGAACGGCCCCGTGCCCACCGGCCGGCGCCCGAGATCCCGGCCGTACTTCTGCCAGGCCGCGGGCGACACCATGAATCCCGGCCGCTCCGCCAGCGCCGCGAGCAGACCGGGATACGGCTGCTTCAATCGGAATACGACCGAGGCCGGACCGGCCACGTCCACGCTGTTCAGGAACGGCTCCATCTGCCGCCGCTGCGGCGAGTTGTTGGCCGCGTCGAGAATGAAATCCATGTTCCACTTCACCGCGGCGGCGTCGCAGGCCGTCCCGTCGTGGAACCGCACGCCCGGCTGCAGCTGGAACGTAATGACCCTGCCGTTCGGTTCGATCTTCCACGAGCGGGCCAGTTCCGGAACGATCTCGAACGACGGATTGACGGCGACGAGCGTGTTGAACACGGCGTACATGACGTGCCGCTCGGCGAAATCCACCGAGTAGTGCGGGTCGAGTGTATGGGCGTTGGGAATCCAGCCGACCCGAAGCGTCCCCCCGCGCTGCGGGGCGGGGGCGGCTTCCGCGCCGCGAAGCCCGCGGCTTTTCGTCAGCGCATGCCCCATCGCGGCGGCCGCGGTTGTGCGCAGAAATTCTCGGCGTCTCATGCTCCCCACCTCCCTATGCAAGCCGAATCTTGACGGTCTTCGGTCCCTGGAACAGGATCTCGTTGCTCTTCGCGATGAGTGCGTCGAGATTGCTGGTCACCTTCCCGATCCGCGCAACGTATAACTCTCCCTTGTCATCCCGCCACTGGCTCGTCCCGTAGATGAACGCCACCTTGTAGAGCTGGTACCGCGGGTCGTCGTAATAGATGAGATCCCCGGGCTCGAGCCACGTGGCCCGGTTCTCGACCATGCCAAGCCTGAGCGGGTAGTTCTTCTCTGTGCGCCAGGCAGCCCCGGACCACCGTACATGAATCGTCCGATCCTCGATCGGCAACCGTTGGAGCAGCGCCGCCACCGTCCGCGGCGCTCGATCGTCCCACAGCTCCGCCCCCGCCGTCACCCCGTCGAGTTCGATCCTCACCTGCCCCATCGATCCCTTCCTCCCCCCGATGTCCGCTTGCACCGTAGGTAGTGCTACCGCATCACGCAGGGATCCTGGGTGCCACTCGAAAGTTCCACCCATACGCTCTTCACCTGAGTGTACTCGTCGAGGGTACCGCGCCAGTTCTCCCGCCCATGGCCGCTCGCCTTGTACGCGCCGAACGGCGACGCGGGAGACACGGGGCGGAGGGCCCCCTGTCTTCTGGGTTGATTGGGCTCGGTATATCTATGTATACCAGCTCAAAAACGATTCTCGGCGAGCGGGTGGTCATCCTGCCAGCATGCTTTCTGAGGCTTTGTGAGGCGGCGGCCGCGGTTGCAAGTTCGACCGCGATGTCCGTACTATTGACTACAATAAAAGAGCTATGGTATGCAACAGAAGGCACCGGTGTACCAGTTTCAGAGTCCTGACAACATCCGACAGCAGCTCATCCGCTGCGGCTGGCCATGCCCAACTAAAGTTAGGCAGGAGACATCATGACGGACGACCACGGACTAGCGGAACTGGCGACTCTTCGACTGAAACACGATAAGCAGAAGGCCCTCAGCGAGACCGTCTACCATACCCTGCGCGAAGCGATCCTCCGGAACCTACTCACCCCGGGCTCGGTCATGAACGAGCGCGTGTTGGCGCACGCGTTAGGGGTGAGCCGGACTCCGGTCCGGGAGGCGCTGCAGCAACTCACCATGGAGGGATTCCTCACGGGAATCCCCCGCCAGGGGCTGATTGTCACGGACCTCAGCCTCAAGGATATCGAGGAGATCTACATGATGCGGGCGGTGCTGGAAGGCGCGGCGGCGCGCATGTCGGCGCAAACGATTTCACCGAGCGAGCTCATCATCCTTGAGGACATATGTGCCCAAATGGCGATGGCGGTGGAACAGGATGATGTGGAACGGTTCCTGGCCTTGAACGCGCGGTTCCACGAGTTTCTCTGTAGCACCGCGCGCAACAGGCGGCTCACGGAACAGGTGCTCCGGTTGTATGACGCCGTGCGCCCGATCTGCCGGACTTCACTCGCCGATCCCGCTCGAGCACGCAAGTCGCTCCAGGAGCACGAAGCACTCGTTGCGGCCATCCGGCGACGTGACGCCGACGAAGCGGAGCGTTTGGCGCGCGAGCACATGACCCAAGCGATGTTGGTGCAAATGAAACTGCATCAGATGCAGCGGATGGACCTGGTCACGCGATGAACGCCTGGGATGGCCTCGTTGGCGCGGACGAACTCGAAGTGTATCGCCGCGCCGGCTACGGCCACATCCCCTCAGAGGGCCGGCGGCCGGCGGTGCTTGTTGTCGACATGGAGTACAATTTCGCAGGCGACAAGCCGGAGCCAATCCTCTCGTCTATCTGCAAGTTTCGGAACAGTTGTGGCGAGATCGCGTGGCGGAGCATCCCGAAGATCGCGCGGTTGCTGCGGATCGCCCGAGCCCGCGGCGTGCCGATCGTGTACACCCACGGGTTCCCGCGGGGGGCGGGCGCGACGCGCCACGAAGCCCGGATGGGAACCGACATCGTGCGGGAGCTCGCCCCGCGACGGCACGATGCCGTATACCGAAAGTCCGCCGCCAGCGCGTTTTTCGGCACGCCCTTGGCCGGCCACCTGATCGGCCTCGGCGTGGACACCATCTTGGTGACCGGATGTACGACCAGCGGCTGTGTCCGGGCATCTGTCGTAGACGCCCACGACTACCGGTTTCGCACAGTCGTTGTTGAAGACTGCATCTTCGATCGGGCCCCGACCCCACACCGCCTCAATCTGTTCGACATGGCACAGAAATACGCGGTGGTTCGCCCGTACTCGTATGTCGAGGAGTGGCTGGGACACGTCCGAACCCAGCGCTAGGGCTCGTCGCCGTCCTGGGGGTCGATGCTGCGCTACGGCTACCCGTTCCTCGACCAAGCGCCGTGGATCGCCTTCGCCCCCGGCCAGGCGATCATGCTGACGATCCTCGGACTCAACAAGCTCGCCGACGGGGCCCGGGATGCGTTTGATCCACGCTTGCGCACGTGACCCGTGAGCCCCCGCGTAAGCGTCCGACGGATGTGATGTGGCGCGATACACCACCAAACGAAGGGAGGACACCATGAAGAGAGTGGAGATCGAACTCAGTGGCGTCAAGGTCCGCGCGGTGCTCTACGAGGACAAGGCTCCGGTGACCGTCGCGGCGTTCTGGAAGTGCCTGCCGTACGAGGATCGCGTGACTCACGCGAAATGGTCCGGCCAGATGTTCCACACAAACACCGATTTCAAGATGGAGATCGATACCTCGCAGTGGGGCCTCGGGCTGGAGAATCCCGTGGGCTTTCAGGCGCCGGGCGACATCGTCTACCTGCGGGCCGCCAAGGAAATCGCGATCGCCTATGGCGAGGCGCGGTTCTCGTGGGTGATCGGCCCGATGTACGTCACCGCGCTCGGCCGGATCGAGGGCGATCTCACGGAGTTCGCCAAAAAAGCGGATCGGCTACAGTGGGACGGTGCGGGGCAGTTCGCCATCCGGCCGCTCGCCGACGCATGAGTCGGGAAGGAGCCTGAGAGAAATGAAACCGATTGTGATCGAGTTCGACGGGCACACGCTCAAGGGCGCGCTGCTGGACGACCTAGCCCCGGAGATCTGCAGCCGGATCTGGCAGGCGCTGCCGCTCGAGGGACAGACCACGAACACGGTCTGGAGCGGCGACATGCTCCGCCTCTGGGTGAAGATCCCGGAACCGGAGCGACCGGAGAACGTCGCGCAACTCCACAACCCTGGGGACATCCTGTTCATCCCCAAATGGAACGGGCTCCGGCTCGTCTACGGCCAGGCGAGGATGCAGGGCTCCTCGGGGGCCTTCCCGGTCCCGCGCGTGGGCCGGATCGAGGGGGACATCGTGAGCCTCGCCGAGTTCGGGCGCAAGATCGAGTGGGAAGGTGCTCGGCCGATGCGTATCAAGCGGGGATAGCTCCGGTGGGGGGACGGCCGCGCGAGATTCGCTCGAAGCCAGGATCCCGCTGGGGCGACTCGGGTCGCCCGAGGAGATCGCCCGTGTGGTCCTCTTTCTCGCATCCGACGACTCGTCTTTCATGACGGGAGAGGAAGTTGTCGTTGATGGCCGGAATGACCCGGGTATGATCCGGTTCGGGCAGGTGAGATTGACGTCCCTGACGCTCTTTGGAGTCTCAATCAAGGCGGCGAATACTAGATGGCGAAGAGCCAAGGCTCAGGCAACCTGTCCGGTGAAAAGGACCGCAACAAATTCGGTTTCTAGAGTGCAGGGTCGCGACCGCCTTGACGGTCACCAACTCGCGTTTCCCATCGGCACATGAGGATCGTCGCCTGGAACTGTAACATGGCGTTGGATCGCAAATTTGACGCCCTGCTCGATATCGAGCCGGACATCGCGATCGTCTGTGAGTGCGCTGAGCCAGAGCGCTTTCGTGCGCGCGCAAAATTCTATCGAACGGAACATGATCCGGTCTGGATCGGGCAGAACCTCAACAAGGGCTTGGCTGTCTTCACCTTCAATGGATACACGGCGCGTTTGTCGAACCCGTACTATCGGACGCTTCGCTACATCGCTCCCGTTCATATATCTGGGCCGGTTGAGTGCAATGTGTTGGCCGTGTGGGCCCAGAACGCAAGTGGGGGCGTCACCCGGAAGAATCAAGCGGGCCCGCTCCACATGGCGCTCACCCGATACAAGAGGTTTCTCGCCGACCGCCCGGCCATCGTTGCGGGCGACCTAAACAGCAATGCTATTTGGGACAAACCGGGATGGCGCATCAATCACATGGCGAAGGTGGAAATGCTGGAAGGCCTCGGCCTTGTCAGCGCCTACCACACCGTCCGCGGCGAGCCTCATGGTCGGGAGACCATTCCGACGCTGTACTGGAGGGACCGCACGAAGGACGGCCCGACATATCACATAGACTATGTGTTTCTCCCCAATCGTTGGATCGACAGAGTCAAGGATCTTAGCCTTGGCACATTTGAGGACTGGTGCGGTTCCGGTTTGAGTGACCATGTCCCGATCATCGTAGACATCGACGTCTGAGCCAGGACTCAAGCAAATGGCGAGTCGCCCTTTGAGCTCATGTGCCACTCGTCAGACGACGCGGTGCGTCTCGCGGATTAGTCCTCTCCGAAGAAGCGGGTCCTGGTCATTTCCTCTATAGGCAGGTCCGGCCCGCAGAACAAATGGTCCGGCACTCGAGACCGGTCTTCCGCGAACAACGGGAACGCGCGAGCCCGGCGGGCTTCGCCTTCTGTTCCCCTCGTGTAGAAGAGATCCCTGAACCACCGCGTGACCTCGTGCATCACACCATAGTGATGATCGTGCTCGTCCGCGTAAGCATGCCCGGCAGCATCCCAGTGCTCATGGCTAAAGAGATGATCGCGTAGGACGCGTACATCCCGCACAGTCAGCGATTGACCCTGGCCATGCGAGGGATCGTTCGACGCCGCGGCATCGCCGATCAACGCGACGCCATTCCCGTACGGGTGTTCCGCCCATGTGTCGGCGCCATCGAACGTGGCCAGCGGCCCGGCAGCACGCGCGCCGGCGTAAAACTCAGCCGGGGCTCCGGTCTCTAAAGATGCCGTGACAAACTGGGGGATATCGCCCTCGCCCTGGAAGCGCCGTCCGGAGTCTTGTTGATAGATCAGGTAGGCTCGAACTCTGCCGCGTCCTTGAGGGAACAAGAGTACTCGTTGCCCGAGATCCGCGTTGAACACAGTATACGAGGTATCGTCAGCCACTGGCATGTCGTCAAACAGCAGTCCGGCTATCAGCAGGCGTTCAGGATCCCGACGGACAGTGAAGCGGCCCCACTTACGCGTCATCGAGTTCCTGCCGTCGGCGCCCACGATCAGGCGTGCCTGAGTTTCATCGACACGCCCACCACATTCAATCACAACGGACGGCCGTTCGCCGGGGCGCACGTCGCGGACGACGGCTCCACGGCGCACCTCGGCCCCAGCGGCTACCGCCGCCTGGAACAAGACTTCTTGCATGACCGGATGGTAGAAGGTGAACTCGGACGCGCCTTGACGGGTCGTATTCGGGAGGTCCCGGTGCAGGATCAACCGTGGGCCGTCGTACATGTCCCACCATGGCAGTTCGTGTCCGCAGCTCGCGCGAAGTAAATCGTAGATACCCAACCGCCGTGCTTCCGCGACACCCCAGGGATGCATCTGTTCGCCGCGCACGCGGTCCTTAAATCGCGTCTCGCGCTCGAGCACAAGCACACGAGCCCCCCATTCGGCCAGGGCCTTGCCCAGCGTCGAACCGCCTAGCCCCCCTCCGACAACCACAAGATCATAACTGGACACCGTTGCCGGACCTCCCCTCCCCTACCTGGAGCCAATCCGTCATCCGCCCTCGAACAGGTTCTGCAACGGTTTCTGTTAGTACAACCTCTCCCTGTAGCTTCGGGCGACATACGCTTCTGACTCTTCTACCGAGACCGTCTTAGTTTGCTCCGCAAGGATACGTCCGTGCGACGGGAATGTCGACCGGTCTACGTACGTCATCGGGTCCCACAAACGTGACCGCATCAGGGCTTTCCCGCAGTGAAAGAAGACCTCCCGGACGCTGACTCGTATGACGGCCAAGGCAGGTTTGCCGTTGACGGTGAACTCGGTGCAGAGTCCTGGATCCTGCAGAATGGTGGCCGTCCCGTTGACCCGCAACGTTTCGTTAAAGCCCGGCACAAAGAAGATCATCCCGACACCTGGGTTGGAGAGGATGTTTCTCATCGTATCGATGCGGTTGTTGCCGGGGCGATCGGGGACGAGCAGCGTGTGATCATCGGGGACCCGCACAAATCCCGGCTGGTCCCCTCGCGGCGACGCATCGGCGTGCCCCTGGTCGTTGCACGAAGCGAGCACGAAGAACGGTGACAGCGCAATGAAGTTCTTGCAGAAATCGTCGAGGCGATCGAGCGCCTTCAGCCTCGCGGCCGCCCGAGGTTCTTTATAGACCTGCCGAAGATTTTCAAGACCGATGATCGTTCGAGGCTCTCTCTGGGACATAACGCGTTCCTCCTGGAACTTCTTGATAACGGTCGGGTGCGTATCGAGTAGCTAGCAACCCGGTTGCTTCCTCGACGTTGATGGCCTGCACTAGTACGCCCTCCTGCCCATGGGGTAAGTACGCCTGACACTGGCCCGACGGGGCGATGAGGCTTGTCGCCGATTCTTGGAAGCGCAACGCATAATTGACACTGGCAAAGTAGATCGTGTTCTCCATGCTGCGAAGCATCATCGCCTTCTCATAGTACGGCCCGTCGCTTGCGCCCCACTGCGTCAGACGGACACCTTCTTGATCACTCCCCGTGTGGTGAGGATGAAAGACGATTTTCGCGCCCCGCACCGCCGCCCATCGCACCGTCTCAGGATAGCGCCAGCCCTCATGGCAAATCACCACTCCAAACTTCATCCCTTTGATCTCGAAGAGTCGCCGGGTATTGCCGGGCACATAGAACTGATCTTCGGTCGGGTCTAGTTGGTTCTTGGTTTGGTATCCTTGAATCTGGCCCCAGGCGTCAATGACGAAGGCGGCAATCTGCCGGCCCGCCTCCGTGAGCCTTTCCATCCCGAGGATAGTGGCCACCGCATACGTTCGCGCCCACTGCGCCACGGTCTCGAGCACCCGTTCCTGCTGTATCCAATCAAAAGGTAATACCTCAAAATCCTGTCCGCGCAGACCTGGGAGATAGGCCTCCGGGAAACACACGATCTCCGCGTCTTGGGCCGAAGCTTCGGACAGGAGCCGTTTGATCTTGTCTAAGCCCTCCTCAAGGGTTGAGGCAATGCAGGGCGATGCCAGGGCAATGATCACGGATGACCCCCGATGAAATAGATTCGACTAAGCTCATTAAAGCATCTTCCGCATCTGATACCTAACTGTTTCGAACCCTTGCTTCTCCCAGAATGCTGAGGCGGCAGGGTTGTCTACACGAACATAAAGCCTCACATAGCGGATGCCTCGGTGAGCAAACCAATCAAAAATCAGCCGGGCGAATCCTCTACCATGTCCACGACGGCGGAACGGTGGTGCTATGTAGAAGTCCCCAATGTAGCCAAGCCTTTCCCACACCGGGTCTTCTAGCAATTCCGTCTTCGCAAAGCCGATGACGGTTTCATCAAGTTTGGCCCACCACAGAAACCTGTCTGTACTCTGGTTCCAGAACTCATCATCGAAGTACTTGGAA
>DASSXJ010000005.1 GCA_035703895.1 bacterium
GGTTCGAGGAGGTAGCGGGATGGGTCGAGAGCCGTTCCACTGGCGGACCGCCATCGCCTACAAGACGAAGGAGAAGATCGTCGTCCGCGGCTACGACCTGAACGAGCTCACCGGCAGGGTCAGCTTCGCGGAGATGGCGTATCTCGTATGGCGCGGGGAGCTGCCGCCGCGGGATCACGGCCGGATGCTGGACGCGATCCTCGTCAGCATGGCCGAGCACGCGTTCTCGCCGTCGTCGGCGGCATCACGCTTCATCGCGTCGGGCGGGGTGCCGCTGCACGTTGGGGTCGCGGGCGGCCTGCTGGCGATCGGCTCCCTGCATGGAACCGCGGACCGGCCCGCCGAGCTGTTCAAAGGGGCGGTCGACCGCATGCAGCGGGAGGGGCTCACCCTCCAGGATGCCGCACGACATGTGGCGGGCGACATCCGGCGGGCTGGTGGGCGGCTCCCCGGGTTCCACCACCCGCAGCACATTGAGGACCCTCGGACGGTCAGGCTGCTCGATCTCTCGGACCGGCTCGGCGTATCGGGCCGGCACGTGGCCATGGCCAGGGCGATCGAGGCGGCCACCGAGGCGTTCTGGGGACGCCGGATCTTCCTGAACGGGCCCGGAGCGGTAGGGGCCATCTGTCTGGACATGGGGTTCGACACCGAGTTGATCAAGGGGGTCTTCCTGCTCTCCCGGACCGTCTCGCTCGTCGCCCACACCTATGAGGAAACACGGCGGGAAAAGGGATGGCGGGGATCGGCGAATGCGTCGATCACACAGCCGCTCGACCTGTCGCTACAGCGTCCGGAGTTCTACGATGGGCCCCCGGATCGTCCCCTCCCGCGGGATGGGCGGGGAGAGCGGTAGGCCCGATGGCTGCCCCTGATCCCCTGCTGCTCACGCCGGGACCGCTGACCACTTCGCGCGCGACAAAAGAGGCGATGCTCCACGACTGGGGATCGCGTGATGACCAGTTCGCGGCGATGAACCAACGCGTGCTGGCCCGGCTCGTAGAGCTGGCGGGCGGGGGCGGACGCTACGCCGCCGTGCTGATGCAGGGCTCAGGCACGTTCGCCGTCGAGGCGATGCTCGGCACCTTCGTCCCCCGCAGCGGCAAGGTGCTGATCGTGATCAACGGCGCCTACGGCCGCCGGATGGCGCAGATCTGCCGGATCATCGGGCGGCCGTTCGCGACGATCGAGACGCCCGAGGACACCCCGGGGGATCCGAGCGTCGTGGCCGCCGCGCTGGCGCAAGACCCCGCCATCACGCACGTCGCGGTGGTCTACTGCGAGACGACGTCGGGCCTCCTCAACCCCGTGCCCGAGATCGCCGGCCTCGTGGCAGCCTCGGGGCGCCGGCTCCTGGTCGACGGGATGAGCGCGTTCGGCGCGCTGCCGTGCGACGCTCGGGAGATCGCCTTTGACGCCCTCGCCTCGTCCTGCAACAAGTGCCTCGAAGGCGTGCCCGGAGCGGCGTTTGTCATTTGCCGCCGGACGGCGCTCGAGGAAGCCGCGGGGAACGCGCATTCGCTCGTGCTGGATCTGCACGATCAGTGGGCGTTCATGGAGAAGACGCGGCAGTGGCGCTTCACGCCGCCCACTCACGTCATCGCGGCGTTCGATCGAGCGCTTGCGGCGCATGCCGCCGAGGGGGGCACCGCAGGCCGCGGCGCGCGCTACCGCCGGAACTGCCGGGTGCTGGTCGAGGGCATGCGCGACATGGGCTTTCGCACGCTCCTCCCCGATGCGCTCCAGGCGCCGATCATTGTGACGTTCCTCAGGCCCGCCCATCCGCGCTTTGACTTCGACGTGTTTTACGAAGCGCTGCGGCGGCAGGGGTACCTGATCTATCCCGGCAAGCTGACGATCGCCGACTCATTCCGCATCGGCTGCATCGGGCATCTCACGGAGGCGGAGATGCGCGGCGCGCTGGGCGCCGTACGCCGGGCCCTGGACGAGATGGGGGTCCCCGTCCCGGTCGGAGCCGTCTCGTAGGCCGGTGAGGCAGGAGGATCATCTCGGCGGCGGGAAAGAGATGGTGGAGCATCGCGCGCTCGCCTGAACCCACACCATCGACTTCCCACCCATCGCTTCCTGCTCCCCGGGGCGCCTGCCGGGGCATCGCAGGCGCCCATCGAGGAGGTGATGTCCGGGACAACCTGACGGGTTGCCGCCGATCGTCACGGCGATAAGGGCTGAGTAGCATGGCGCAGGCTCCGGCCGCGCCGGGCGTGCGCGAAGCAGCGTGAGGACGAACAACGACACCGAGGGGGTGAAGGGAGCATGCACGTAAGAGGGCGATGGATTGCAGCGGGTGTCGCCACCCTGCTGATCTTCGGGTTGGTCATCATCCAGGCCCCGGTGATGCGAGTGGCGCTGTATGCGGCGGAACCCATCAAGATCGGCGAGGTTGGGCCGCTCTCGCCTCCCGGCGGCTACGAAGACGGCAAGTTGATGCTGGACGCCGCCCAGATGGCCGTGGAGGAGATCAACGCGGCCGGCGGCGTGCTCAGCCGGCCGATCAAGCTCATCGAGGCGGATACGCGCGGGAAGCCGGAAGAGGGTACCGCGGCCGCCGAGCGGCTGATCACCCAGGAAAAGGTCGCGGCCATCTTCGGTGAGTTCCACAGCGGCGTGTTCCTGGCCGAGATGGAGGTCGCGCACAAGAACGGCATCCCGATCGTTGCCGTTGACGTCTGGAACAATAAGATCACGGCCAAGGGCTACGCCGAGGTGTTCCGCGTGGCGCCGAACCAGGCGATCATCGCCAACCGCTACGCCGACTGGATCGCGGCCGCCGGCTTCAAGAACGTGCTCGTGATGTACGAGAAGACCCCCGGCGGAGAGGG
>DASSXJ010000006.1 GCA_035703895.1 bacterium
GCACCCGCCGCCTGACTGGGCGCGCCGCCCATCAGGACGAGCCCTGTCACACGCTGGGGATACTCCGCCGCGAGCATGACGGCATGATTCGTGCCGCCCGACCAGGCGATCAGGGTGGCGCGGTCGACGCCCGCGGCGTCCGTCACCGCCAGCGCGTCGGCCGTCAGCGTGTCGTGGTCGTATCCGGTCTCGGGCCGATCGGAACGCCCGCTGCCGCGCGCATCGAACGTCACGACCCGGAACCAATGGGCCAGGTAGGGAACCTGAAATTTATACGCCCGGCTGTGCGCGATCTGCCATCCGGGGATAAGCACGAGTGTCTGGGGTGCGTGTCCGAAGACCTGGTAGGCAAGGCGGACGGGGCCGTTATGTGCGTAGCCTTCGCGGACGGGATCGGCGATCCCGCTCGCACCGAAGCGGCTGCGCAACCCGTCAAGAACCGCCTGCGGCGGCCTCACGGGTTCTCCTCGGTTGGCCCCCGGCGATCCAGCGGAACAGATTGCCCATCAGGCGTATCGCCTCGATGTGCGTGTGCGGGTCCTCGCCGGCCAGGATCTCCGCCTCGGCCCCCCAGTAGACGTCCCCGAGCAACCGCCCAAACACCTCGGGGCGGATCTTCGTCTCGATGCCGTACTCTACGAGCGCGTTCTTCGCCAGATCGGCGACGAGGCTTCGCCAATGGCCGATCATCTCCAAGAGGCGCTTCTGGATGCGCGCGTTGCTCAGTCCCTGCGCCCGCAGTTCCCACAGCGCACGCACATACCCCGACTGCACATCTTCCTTGAAGTATTCGAGTGCCTGGGCCCAGATCGCTTCGAAGGACCGCACTTCCTGATACATCTTGCGCTGGCGGGCTAAGAGCTGCTCGTTGACGTAGCCCAACACCTCGAGCATCAGGTTTTCCTTGCTGCCGTAGTAATAGTGCAGGAGGCTCTGGTTGACGCCGGCTTCATCGGCGATCTTGCGCATGGAGATCTGATTGTACCCGACGTCGATGAGGGTCCGATAGGCGGCGGCGAGGATCTGGTCTCTGGTCGAGACGACGTTGGAGGCGGGCCTGGCGCCGCGACCCGTGGCGCGTTTCCTGCGGCGTCTCGAGTCCAGCGTCTTCAGCGAGAACGGCCCGTTCAGGTCCGACGCTACGTGTTTGGGAATGGCGCCCACCCCGCCAGGTGGAATACGGCCCACAGCACCAACGCCGCGCCGAGCGGCTTCGTGAGATATCGCCCCCAGCGGGTGGTGCGTTCCGCGGCCATGATCGCGCCTAGGAGCAACATCCAGGCGAGGTTGGCCCCCCCGATCGCAAACATCAGCAGCATCAGGGTCCAGCAGCAGCCGAGGCAGAACAGGCCGTGACGCGCCCCGAGGCGCAGGGCGTCGGCTCCCGGGTGCCGGCCCCGCCAGTGCTCAACCAGGAACGAGTAGGGGGACCGGCACTTGTCCAGGCACATGTGCTTCAACGGCGTAAACTGGTACACTCCGGCGACGATGAGAATGGCGGCCGCTATCCATGCCGACCGGGCAGCCAGGTCCGGGCTCTGACCAACCGCCGCATGCACAAGGGCGTCCATCCTGTAGGCCACCGCACCAAAGAGTACCCAGACGCCTAGGTAGCCGAGCACGAGCCGCAGCACCAGCGCGTTCCGGTCAGGACGTGCGGCGATCAGCGCCCGGAAGAGGTTCACCAGCGGCAGGCTGCTCGGCAGCATCATCGCGATCGTCATGAGCGTCCAACCGAGGACGAACACCGCCAGCCCGAGAATCGGGGGGGAAATGTTCCCCCCCCCGATCCCCTGATGGCTGAGCAGGCCTGCGAACGGCGAGGCACCCCACGTCGCCAGCACCGCCCACGCCAGGACCACCAGCATCACGATCGACACGCGGTACCATCGGGCATCATCCGGGGTGCGCATCAGCCCGATCATCTCGCCGCCCTCCCGGTCTTAGCCTTCGAGCCGAAAGTTGCCGAGGACGGCGTTCCGCCCGGTGAACTGCCAGGTCATCTTGTGCTCGGGGATGTTCACCCGATGTGACGCGGCTTTTCCAACGTAGGCCGGAGACCCTGGGATTGTGCTGAAGATGCTGTCCACGAGCTTCGTCGGCCGGCCCTGGCTATCCGTGTAGGGCTGCATCTCTGCAGACACCACATCCCCGATACTGATCGTGCCCTTGCCTTCGATAAGGTTGAACTGAATCGGCGCATCGTGGACGCCTACGACTTCGCCGACGAGTTTGGCCAGGTCGGCGAGCGGCCCGCCGAGCTTCCCTGTATGCATGGCCAGAATCGCGTCCTTCTGCTTGGGTGACGCCTTGCTGTCGACGTACGCAGCGACCTTCCAGTTACCGGCGAGCACGTTCCCGGGGATGCGACACACGAGGCCGAGCGTCAGGCCACCGACGTCGATATCGTTGATGTGCCCCTTATCGTAGTGATACGCGAGGAACGCATCGCAGGTCCCACCGTCCGGGTCGTCGCCCACCCAGCACGGGCACGGCCCCCCACATGAACATGCCTCGAGGAGCCGTCCTTCAACGGCGTATCCCATCATCCCACCTCCCTTTGTTGAGAATCACCACGTTCATCATAGCAAGGGGACCAAGGAAAGGGGGCGCGGAACACTCTCCCCTCGCTATTTCCAGCCGCATCCTATGCCTTCGGCGCAATATTCTGATTCACCCGGAACAGATTCCCCGGGTCATACTTAGCCTTAATCGCCTGCAGCCTGGCATAGTTGGCACCGTACGTCGCTTCCACTCGCGCCGTTCCTTCTTCCATCATGAAGTTGACATATGCCCCAGGCGCCGAAAAGGGGTGCACCGCGTCCCAGTAGCTCCGGGCCCAATTCGTGATCTTGTCCTTGTTCACCGGATCCGGATCCACGCCGACGATCACCTCCGCCCACTTCGTCTTCCGGTAACTGAACGCTGTATCGCCGCTCCCCACCCGGTGCACCGCTCCATTGATTGGATACAAATGCATCGTCGAGAACATCGAAGGCAGGTTGGAACCATGCTTTACGTGCAGCGCGATGGATTCGTCCGTGAGATGGTCAACGAAGTCGGCCTTCCAATACCACTGCAGTCCTGGAGTGTACAGCCCGTCGAACAGACTTTGCAACGCCGGGAACGGAACCGGACCGACCCCTACCAGCAGCGGCTTGGCCCAACTTTCCGCCGGCTTGAGCAATTCCGCCGTCCGCTCCTGGCTCGCCGTCGAGCACCAAATCACTCCGCAGACGGTCCTCATATGCAGCGGCGCAGGGAACAGGTCCACCGGCGGGACTACCAGAAACGCAAAGAACCCGTTGATCTCTTCCGGCGCAGTGGTGATGAACTGCTCGTACGCCTTCATCACGGCAGGCGCGTCTTCCGCAGCGTAGAAAATCGGCCCCGCCATCACCGTGCTCACCGGATGCAGGCGGAAGGTGAACGACGTCACCACTCCAAAGTTGCCGCCGCCGCCGCGGACCGCCCAAAACAGGTCCTGGTTCTGCTTGTCATTGGCTGTGACATAGCTCCCGTCCGCGAGGACCATGTCCACAGACAACAAATTGTCGATGCTCAACCCGCATTTCCGCGACAGGTGGCCAATCCCGCCGCCCAGAGTCAAGCCTCCCACGCCGGTAGTCGAAATGATGCCGCTCGGTGCCGCCATTCCAAAGGGATGCGTCGCATGGTCCACGTCGCCCCACACGCATCCACCCGCCACTTGCGCCGTTTTGGCGGCCGGGTCCACCCGTACGCCCCGCATTCGTGACAGCTCGATCACCAGGCCGCCGTCGCAACTCCCCAGGCCCGGACCGTTATGCCCGCCGCCGCGCACCGCCAGCAGAATCCCGTTTGAGCGCGCGTGGTTCACGCACGCCATCACGTCGGCGACATCGACGCACCGAGCGATCGCGGACGGCTTCTTGTCGATCATCGCGTTATACAGTTTTCGGGCCTCATTATAATCCCCATCGCCCGGTTGAATCATCTCGCCGCGCAACTGGGCCTTCAACGCGTTCGCTTCCCTGATGGCAACTACCGCCATGGCGATCCCCTCCTGGCAGGGCATACTCCGCTAGCATTCGACGCGTCCCCGAAATTCTCGGTCGTGGTCAAGTCGGAAATGCGGGCTCCCATCTCTGCCCCTATTGACATGCCGCTTATTTCACAGGAATGCTGGGAGGTTGGCCGGCCTCGAAAAGTCCAAAGTCCATGAATTTGATGGGAACGGTACCAGTGTTTCTTGCACTGTGCACCTTCTTCGGGTCCATGTGCACAACCGTTCCCGGCTTTAGCTCCACCGATGGTTTCCCGTCTTCCTGAAATACCCCAGTACCTTGTGTGACAACGAAGGTCTGGTTCCCGGGGTGATAATGTCTTGGTATTTGTCCTCCAGGTATGAGTGTCTCATCGATAACATAGATATCCAATGGAGCGCCGTCCGACGTCTGTGCTCCTGTCGCGACCGTTTTGAGAAGCACGTTGCGTGTAAACTCTTGTTGCGGAGCACTGAGGACTTGGCTCCCGAGGGCGCCTATTGCGATTCCCACTGCCAGGACCAGCACCCAAATCGAGGTCTTTGGCATCCGACTCCCCCCTTCAATATGTCAACCCTTAGGCGTGATTCGTCCGGGTCTGCATTGGTCCACCGATTTAATCGCTCGACCAATTAATACACGAAGAAGCCTCCCTCTGTCAATCACCAAACAAATGTTCATGGGTTCGGGGATTTGTCTCGCCGGGGAACCTAGCAGCGGGCCACGCGGAAAGCGAAGAGGTAGATCACACCATCCGGGCGGGGCGCCGCGGGTGGGGGGGTGGTGTCTTTGCCGTCCTCCCACGATAGTGGAGCCGCCGCGCCGCGTTCCGCAGCCGTTCGTCAGTCACTTCGTAGTAGACTTGGGTGGTCGCCGGATTGGCGTGTCCCAGGAGGCGCTGCGCTTCTTCGATGCCCAGCCCCACGGTGGCCATCTGCTGCCCCGCGGTATGGCGGAGATGATGAAACGCAATCCCTTCCGGGATCGGCACGCCGGCCGCCGTGGCATATCGCTTGAAGATCTTCTCGACGCTCGCGTAGTGGAGCCGCGCCCGCCGGGGTTGGTGGGGCAGCCGGAAGAACAGGGCGATCGTGGGGGCGGGAGGACGTACGGCCAGCCAGGCCAGCAGGGCTTCTCGGGCGTCGGCGGTAATCGGAAGCACCTGCTCCTTGTTCCCCTTGCGCAGCACAACCAGCGACGCCCGCTCGGGATCGGAGAGGTGCACGACGCGCTCGATATCGAGCCGGATCACCTCACTGACCCGAAGGCCCATCAGCCCCAGTTCGGCCATCGCGCGATCCCGGATGACCCGCGGGGATCCCCCGTGAAACGCCGTGCGGAACTGTGCCACTTGATCTTCGGTCCACCACCGGTGCACCCGGTGGGGACGGCGGGGAGGATGGAGGTCCTGCGCGACCGAGTACGGTCGCCCCTGACGCCGCCGCAGCCATTCATAGAACTGACGGAGGGAGGTGATGCGGCGGGCGCGGGTGGCAACGGAGAGACCGGCCTCGGTCATCCGGCGGGTGAATCTCAGGAGATCCTCAGATGTGGCCTCTTCGAGATTCCCCTCGACGTACTCGCCGAAGTCTTTGAGATCCCGGACATAGGCAAGACGGGTGTTGAGCCCGTGGTCGTCGCCCTCGAGGTCGGTCCACCACTCAAGAAGGAGGGGGTGGGTCGAAGGAACCGGCGAGCGCAGATGCCGCCGTCCTGGCATGATAAAGTCCTCCGACGCATGCGACGACGTCTGTGGCGACTGCTACGTGTGGTTCGACGAGTCCTACCAGTCCTGGTCGTCTTCCACGGCCTGCCACGGATTCCTTTGTCGGACGCCGCGGCCCGCCGATGACTCCGGCGGGCCGCGGGGACGCATCCGTTACCGCGTAGCGGCGATGACCGCAGCCCTGAGGATCTCGCCGATCTTGTCCAGCGTCTCCGGCGGCGTCATCAACGGCGGAGCGAGGCACACCGTGTCCCCGATCGGAGGATCCGCCGATCCGACCCGGAGGCGCGCCAGTAGCCCTCTCGACCGGGCCTCCTGGAGCACCCGGGCTCCAAGCCCCAGCGCCGGGGCCTTGGTCTTTTTGTCGGCGACCAGTTCCACCGCGCACATCATTCCGAACCCGCGTACATCTCCGACCGCCGGAAGGTCCCGCAGGGCCTCCAGGCTGGTCAGCAACCGGCGCCCCATCGGGCCGGCCCGCTCGACCAGCCCTTCCTTTTCGAGGATGTCGAGATTCCGCAGCGCCACCGCGCAACAGGTGGGGTGCCCGGAGTAGGTCGCCGCGTGCATGAACTTCTTATCCGGCGGCGCCTGCTGCAACACATCGTGGACCCGCTTTGCGGCCAGCACGCCCCCCAACGGCAGGTAGGCGCTCGTCACCCCCTTCGCAAACGAGACGAGGTCTGGCTGAACGTTCCAGTGCCCGAGCGCGAACCAGCGGCCCGTCCGGCCAAACCCCGTGATCACCTCGTCGGCGATCAGCAGCACATTGTGCCGGTTGCAAATGTCCCGGACCCGCGGGAAATACGTGGGGGGAGGGACGATCACTCCACCCGCGCCCATGATCGGCTCGGCAATGAACGCGGCAACGGTGTCCGGGCCCTCCCGGAGGATCGCCTGTTCAAGCGCGTCCGCCGCCTCCACGCCGACATCGCCGGCCGTCGGCCAGCGGTACGCGTAGGGCGCGGAGACCTGCATGAACTCGGGGGCGAGTGGGCCAAACATCTTGTGGAACGCCGCCATCCCGGTGGCGCTCATCGCACCCAGCGTGAGCCCGTGGTACGCGTGCATGCGCGAGAAGATCTTCACTTTCGTAGGACGGCCCTGGACCTTCCAAAAGTAGCGGGCCATCTTGAACGCGGATTCGTTCGATTCGGCCCCGCCGGTCGTCAGATACACCCCGGAGGTGTCCGGGTAGGCAATCCCGACGAGGCGCTCGGCGAGGCGAATCGCCGGAATATTTGTCGTCCCGGCGTAGCTGCTGACAAACGCCAGCCGGGCCATCTGCTCGGCCGCGGCCTGCGCCAGCTCGGCCCGGCCGTGCCCGATGTTGACGTTCCAGAGACACGAGAGCCCGTCGATGTACTCGCGCCCCTCGATGTCCTTGAGCATCGCTCCGCGGCCCTCCACCATCACCAACGGGTGCTGGTGGTCGAGGGGATGGTGGAGCGGATGAATCAGGTGTTCCTGGTCCTCGCGGACGAGCATGTCGAGCGTATCGATCTTTTTGACCGCCATACCAGCCTCCCGCGTGCCGTTTGGCAACTCTCCCCGAATCTTCGGCCCGGCCGCCCGATCTCCCTGTCCTGCTCAAAAGGAACTCCTCGCGGCCGCACGAAACAGCGACCATCTATGGCGCCACAGAATCCGTGGGAGATGGCCCTGCGCCAGTTCTATGATGCGGCCGAGCATCTCTCGCTGAAACGCGGCATCCGCGAGTATCTGGCCACCCCACACCGTGAGCTCGTCGTCCATTTCCCAGTGGAGATGGATGACGGCTCGGTGCAGTTGTTCACCGGGTACCGGGTACACCACAGCTCGGTGCTCGGTCCCACCAAAGGGGGCATCCGCTACAGCCCTCGTGTGGAGATCAACGAGGTTCGGGCCCTCGCGATGTGGATGACGTGGAAGTCGGCCCTCATGCATCTCCCATACGGCGGAGCCAAAGGCGGCGTGGCGTGCGACCCGCGCCAACTGTCGCGCGATGAACTGCAGCGGTTGACGCGGCGCTACGCGAGCGAGATCAGCATCCTGATGGGCCCTCAGAGCGATATTCCCGCGCCCGACGTCGGCACCGACGCCCAGGTGATGGCCTGGATCATGGACACATACAGCATGCAGCGCGGGTACTCCGTGCCGTCGGTCGTCACGGGGAAACCCATTCCTATCGGCGGTTCCGTCGGCCGCAGCGACGCCACCGGCCGCGGGGTCATGTTTGCCGTACGGGAGGCTACGCGGCTGCGCGAACTTCCATTCGCCGGGAGCCGCATCGCCATCCAGGGATTCGGTAACGTCGGTGAGGCCGCGGCCCGACTCCTGCACGATCAGGGATGCCGGATCGTCGCGGTGAGCGACATCATGGGGGGGTGCTATTCCCCCGAGGGGTTGGATCCGCGCGCCGTGCTTGGGCACCTGCGGCGTACCGGGACAGTCGAGGGGTTCCCGGGGTCGGAGGCCGTCTCCAACCCCGACGTGCTCGAGCTCCCGTGCGATGTGCTCGTCCCCGCGGCGATCGAAGGCCAGATCACGCGCGACAACGCCGCCCGGGTGAAAGCTGGGATCATTGTCGAGGCGGCGAACGGCCCAACCACGCCAGAGGCAGACGTGATCCTGGCCGGTCGAGAGATCCTGGTCGTCCCCGACATCCTTGCCAACGCCGGCGGTGTGACCGTGTCCTACTTCGAGTGGGTGCAAGACCTGCAGGCGTACTTTTGGAGTGAACAAGAGATCAACGCCCACCTGGAGCGGATCATGGTGTCGACGTTCAAGCGCGTCGCGGACTTGGCCGCAGCTAGGCACACGACGCTACGGACCGCCGCCCTGATCGTGGCGGTTCAACGGGTCGCCGATGCGCTGATGACGCGGGGCATCTATCCGTAGGCATCGAACGCCGGGGCGGGGGAGGGGTCCCCAACCCGGCCGGGGGATAGAGTATACTACTCATGGTGCCCTCCGTGCGGTCTCCCCCGAGGGAATCGCCCCAGGCGTGATCTCCGGTCGCACGACACGAACGCTCAATAGGCGGTCTGGCTCATGTTGGACACATATGTAGGCGTGCTCGATCAGGACGATCCCCTGTATGAAGTCCTCGCGCTCCGAGTCTATCCGGAGATCCGGCGGCCCGTATTCCACGTCGAACGCCTGTCCCACACCCGGCTGGTGTACCGGTACCGGGAGGCGGAGACGAAGCGCGCGGTCGTTGGAAAGTTTTTCGACACCCGGGACCAAGACGAAAGCAAGGTCACACGGATCAAGAGCGAGTATCGAAAGTTGATCCGTCTGCGGTACCTGGGACTCAACTGTCTCCCCCATTATGTCGTGAACCCCCTGTGTCGCGAAGAGCGGATCGGCCTCGCCGTCGCCGAGGAGTTTATCGGGGGCAATGATCTCGACCACTATCTAAAGCGCGCGGCGTGGGACGGTGCATCCGCGCCGCTCGAGGAAGCGCTCGCACGCCTCGCCGCCTTTCTGTACCGGCTCCACAGCAAATCCGCCCTCGATCGGATCCCTCACGGATCCGCCTCCGCGCATCTGAATGAAGTCGCCGCCTATTTCATGAGAATCGTCGCCACGCTGCAGCGGCAGGGACTCCTCTCCCCGAATCGCGCCGCGGCGTACCTGCGGCTCAGGGACCGGTGGCTCCAGCACGCCCGCATGCAGGCGGAGGCCGTCACCGTGCACGGGGATGCGACGCCCACTAACTTCCTGTTCCCCAACGGGGACGGCGTCGTGGCGATCGACCTCGAACGGATGAGAGATGCGGACCGGGTGTACGACGTCGGGATGGTCTGCGGCGAGTTGAAGCATGCGTTCCTCTGGCGGATGGGGCGCCTCCACGTCTCGGAGCCGTTCATCCACCACTTCCTCTGGCGGTACGCACGCAACTTCCCCGCGCCCGAAGGCGCATTCTGGGAGATCACGCAACGGGTCCCGTTTTACATGGCGCTGACCGAACTTCGGATCGCCCGAAACACTTGGCTGGACTGGGAGTACCGGCGGCGGTTGGTGCGGGAAGCCCGCGAGTGCCTGACCTGGGGCCTGGAGTTGTGATTGCGTGACGTCTCCGCGCGCCATCTTCTTCGACCTGTATGGCACGCTGATTGATATCCGGACCGACGAGGACGACCCGTGGGTCTACGCCACGCTCGCCGAGTATCTCGGCTACTGGCGGGTCTCGATCACGCCCGCTGAACTGGCGCGGGAGTATCGGGCACGGGTGCGGACTTACCTCGAGCGAAGCCCCGAGCGGTTTCCGGAGGTAGACGTCTCGGTCGTGTTTCGTGAGATCATGACCCACTATCGACGGGGCGGACCCGACGACGGCGGCGACGGCCTCGATACCACTCAGACCATCGCCGTGTCGACCCTATTTCGGACGCTGACCCGGCGCTACTTTGCCACCTTTCCCGGCGTTCATCAAGTCCTGGACCGGCTCCGGGCTAGGTACCGGATCGGGCTCATCTCCGATGCCCAGTGGGTCTTCACCGAACCGGAACTCGAGATCGCCGGTCTCAGCCAGTTTTTTCCGGTCAGGGTGCTCTCGTCGCGGATCGGAGTGAAGAAGCCCAGCCCCCGCCCATTCCTCCAGGCAATGCACGCGCTCGGGGTGGCGCCCGAGGCCTCAGTCTACGTGGGCGATAACCCTCCGCGAGACCTCGCCGGAGCCCGCGGGGCCGGGATGCGCTGCATCATCTTCAGAGGAGAGAATGTCCAGCACAACGGGTTGGTCCCGGATGCCTGCTTCCAAGCTTACGCCGAACTCGAAGCCGTCGTGGAGGCCCTGATCGGCGCCTGAGATCGCGGATCGCGGCGGCCTACTGGATTGCGAACATCGACTCAAAGTCCGGCGTGATCTCGGGTGGCACAATCTCGACCCACTGCCGCCCGCGGTTGAACTCAATCTCCCGGCCTGCATCGTCCAAAAATCGGAGCCGGTCGGTCCTCGACGCCTTTTGCCATTGGCCTTCCGTCACCGTCCCATCCTGAATGATCCAGGCCCGGCCCGAGCCGACGTCGGAGAACGTCCACGTGTCCTCCCTGATCTCCGTCCGGCCGTGGATTCTCGAGATCACCGCGATCGCGATGGACTGCGCGGTAAGTGGCGTTCCCGTCGCCGCATCGACGTCCTCCACTCCCGCGATGAACCGCTGATAGTCATCCGTGCCAGGCCGGTAGACCCATGCGACGCGGTACTCGGGGAAGGAAAATTCGATCGTCACCTTTTGGATCGCGGGTCGCAGCCCGGGCGGCATGGCGGCCTTCCACACCGGATGATCGATGACGACTTTCTCTCCCCACCCCGACCGATCCATCAGATCGCGCAGCGCACGGGTGGACGTGAACATCGTATGTTCAAGCGCCAGATGCGGCACAAGGATGCGGCGGAAGGCCTCTGCGTACCGGAACTGATCAAGATCCTTGATTTGGAACGTGGCAATGTGATCGAGGGCGTCGGCGTTGCCGCCGACGTGGGCAACGGCGGCGTCGAGCTCCAGCACATAGTTAAGGAACTGGGTGCGCACGGATCGGACGGGGCCGACGCGGTCGGCGTCGTTCGGGCCGAAGACCGCCAGATACCTGGTGATACCCCCTTCGGTGATCGCCTCATAGACACGAGACGCGAGTGAGAGCCCCCACTGCGGCCGGGCATCGGGGAAGTTCTCAATAATCACTGCGAGGGGCCGGCGTCTGGCCAGCTCCTCGGGCACCGGCTCGCCGGCAACGGGATCATCGATGAGGAATTCCTGGGGTGGAGTCGCCACCCTGGGTGGCGCCTGCGGCGGCGCGCTGCTTGGGACCGGGCTCACTACCAGCACCACGAGCATCGCGCCGGTGGCCATCCATCCGCGGGTGTTCAACAAGATCTTCATCACGAATTCGCGTCCGTGACGCAGTGTATCGAGCGCCGCGTGCAATTTCAAGACCGTGACCGAAACACCCGTTCGGCACGGTGGATGCGCTCGTGAGTGATCGCTGATCTGGCCTGATCGGCCGGACCAGATCGCGTCAGGATCGGTTCTTCGAGTCGTTCGAGAAGTCGCTCGCTGCACCACGGTGCAGGATCTCGAAGAAGTACCTGAGCGCAATGACCACGGTGACGATCTCGACGAGATCCCGCAGAATCCCCAGCATCACCCCGGCGGGCCCCTGCACGTGGATGACGGCGCGGTAAGCCGAGACGAAGAGCACCAAGAACACGACCCAGGCGGCGACGGGGATGAACGCCATGAGCACGGTCTGAAGCGAGACCCCCTGCGTGAGGAACTTCCGTCCACCCCGGAACGATCGATCCATGCAACGACTCCCTCCAGAGGCGTCCGAGCTGCCCAGAGTGCTGCTCCGTCAGTATTCTGCCCCCCAGAGGGCCGCCCTAGACGAACTCCGGCGGTCCGGCAAAGGGGATCTGTCCGTGATCGGCCAATGACACCAACCGGGGGTGCGTCCTGGGCGGGCCCCGGCGATAGACCGGAATCCCCGAGGTTCTCCGAGGAGCGCACCAGCAAGAAGGAGGCGAGCTGCCATGCATAGTGGTGTCGTGCGTCGAGGGGTGATCGCGCTCATTCTGACTGTCACCGTCGGTGTAAGCTGGCTGGGAACGTCGCGCGGCGCGCCGGCCGGGAAACTCGAGATCTTTTCCTGGTGGACCGCCGGAGGCGAGGCCGACGCGCTGAAAGCCCTCTTCGATTCCTACCATAAGCGCTACCCGGCTGTCCAGATCGTCAACGCCACGGTCGCGGGTGGTGCCGGAACCAATGCCAAGGCCGTGCTGAAGACCCGGATGCTCGGCGGGGACGCGCCGGATTCGTTTCAAGTGCATGCCGGGCATGAACTCATCGATACGTGGGTCCGCTCCGGTTATATGGCGCCCCTCACTGCTCTGTTTCGGTCGGAGGGCTGGACCAAGGTCATGCCGCCGGGTCTGATCGAGATCCTGTCGTACAAAGGCGACATCTGGTCGGTGCCCGTGAACATTCACCGCGCCAACATCCTTTGGTATAACAAAAAGATCTTGACCGATGCGCACCTCATGCCGCCGACGACGTTTGACGAGTTCTTCAAGGTGGCGGACGCCATCAAGGCTAAGGGGGTGGTGCCGTTTGCCCTCGGCGACAAGGAGGGATGGGAGGCGGGGCACGCCTTCGAAACCGTGCTCATCGGGACGCTTGGAGCCGATGGTTATCGGGGACTATGGACGGGGAGAACCGCGTGGACCAGTCCAAAAGTGACCGCAGCGCTCGATACGTTTAAGAAGATGCTGTCGTACACCAACACCGATCACGCGGCGCTCACCTGGGATGGAGCAGGGGAGTACCTTGCAGGCGGGAAGGGCGCAATGATGATCATGGGGGACTGGGCCAACGGGTGGTTCACCTCTAAGAACGTGAAGGACTACGGCTGGGTCCCGGCGCCGGGGAACGCCAACGTCTACGACGCCCTGTCGGACAGCTTCGGGCTCCCCAAAAAAGCGCGGGACAGGGACAACGTGATGGCGTGGCTTCGCACCCTAGGGTCGCGGGAAGGGCAGGAGGCTTTCAATCCCCTGAAGGGGTCGATCTGCGCTCGGACGGACTGCTCGGCGAGCCTGTTTAGCCCGTACCAGCAGTGGACGATGACCCACTGGAAGACCGACGCGATCGTCCCCAGCGTGATTCACGGGGCGGCGGCGAGTGAGGGATGGGCGACCGAGTACAAAGATGCGATCGCCCTGTTCGTGACCTCCCGGGACACCGCAGGGACGCAGAAAGCCCTGCAGAAGGCCTGCGCGGCTGCCGGGGTGTGCAAGTAGCTCCAGCGCCATCTCCCATCCTTGTCAGACGGGGTGGAGGTGAGAGGATAGATTCCAGCTAGTGCGGAGTCGATCTCGCAGGTGGGACCGCGTGGTGGCCACCATGATGGTGCTCCCGTCCGTGGCCGCGATCGCGATCTTTGTCTACGGGTTCGTCGGCTGGACCGGGTATGTCTCGCTCACCCGGTGGAACGACGTCCTCCCCGACTATACCTGGGCCGGGCTCAGGACCTATCGCGATCTGTTTGACGCGTTCCGCTTCCGGATCGATATCGTTAACACCATCAAATTCACGCTGGCGTTCCTCACCGGCTGCTTGGGCATCGGGTTTTCGCTCGCGGTCATCCTCGACCGGCGGATGAAAGTCGAACCGGTGTTTCGCACGCTCTTCCTGGCCCCGTTGGCGATCTCATTCATCGTGACCGGGGTGGTGTGGCGGTGGCTGCTCAACCCTGGGAGCGCCCAGCTCGGAAGTGTCGGCATCAACCTGCTCCTCGATCGGGCCCATCTCGGGTTTCTCAAGACCGGCTGGTACACCGACCCTCGGATCGGCATCCTTGCGGTGGCCCTCGCGGCGATCTGGCAGCTCTCCGGGTACACGATGGCCCTGTACCTGGCCGGCCTCCGCAGCATCCCGGATGAGCTCAGCGAAGCCGCCTACGTGGACGGTGCCGGGGAGTGGCAGCGGTACCGATACGTGCTCATCCCGCTGCTGCAGCCAATCACGCTGAGCGCGGTCATCATCCTCGGACACATCTCGCTCAAGATCTTCGATCTCGTGGTCGCCATGACCGGTCCCGGCCCGGGGTTCAGCAGCGACGTCCCCGCGTTCTTCATGTTCGACACAACCTTCCGGGGCAACCACTTTGCGCAGGGCGCGGCGATTGCGGAGATTCTTCTGGTACTCGTCGCGCTCCTCACCGTCCCATACCTCGTCCACAGCACACGCACCGAGGTGGAACGGTGATCCCCCACCGTGCGGTTCGTGGGGGGACGGCAGGGCAGGGGAGGGGGAGTGCTCGGGCAGTCCCGTTCTTCGTCGGCGCCGCGCTCGTCCTCTCGGCGACATTCTATCTCTTGCCCTTCTATGTGCTGGTCGTCACGTCGATGAAGAGTTTTGCCGAGGTCAGCCTCGCACGGATGTGGGCGCTCCCGTCCGGCCTCTATTTCTCGAGTTTTGTCCAGGCCTGGCAGGGCAATCCCGCTCACGGCCAGCGTGGCCTAGCCGCCAACTTCCTGAACAGCGTCGAGCTCACGGTACCCGCGACCATCCTGTCGGCGTGGCTCGGATCCATGAACGGGTATGTGCTCGCGAAGGTGCGGTTCCGCGGCGCCGACGTCGTCTTCCCGGCGATCCTGTTCGGGATGTTCATTCCGTACCAGAGCGTCCTCATCCCTCTCGTCCAAACCCTCCAACGCATCGGCCTCTATGGCACCCTCCAGGGCCTGATCTTCGTCCACGTCGTCTACGGGATCCCGATCACCACGCTTATCTTCCGCAACTACTACGCCACGGTGCCGAACGAGCTCGTCGAAGCCGGCACGATGGATGGGGCCGGGCTGTGGGGGATCTATCAGCGCATCATGATCCCGCTGTCGCCCCCGGCGTTTGTCGTCGCGGCGATCTGGCAGTTCACATCGATTTGGAACGATTTCCTCTTCGGCGTCACGGTGACCAGCCAGCCCGACGTCCAGCCGATCACGGTCGCCCTCAACAACCTCGCCGGGAGCTTCGTCGTCGAATGGAACGTGCAGATGGGCGGCGCGCTGCTGGCTGCCCTGCCGACGCTCCTCGTGTACGTCTTCCTGGGGCGCTACTTCATCCGGGGGCTGATGGCGGGATCGTTGAAGGGCTGACAGCGGTTGAATGTGTGGAACATTTGTGGCACACTAGAAGAGGGAGCACGGGAGACGAACACGTGACGCAGGTGGCGGTCAGGAAGGCTGAGCAGGCCCTCGAGCACCGGCTCGCCAGTCATGGGCAACTCGTCCGGCTCCTTGCGCTTGGAAGCGCCGAGGGAGTCCGCACCTTCGTTGTGGAGGTGAGCAACTTCTTTACCGGCCTCGGCACGAAAGCCGGGGTTCCTCCAGATCAAGCGCTCATCATCACCGGCGCGGTCGTCTATGACGCGTTTCCATCCCTGTTGTGTTATCGGCGGGGGCACCGGCAGGCCGCGTCGCGCCTCCTCATCGCTCGGTGGCGGGCGTATCTCGGCCAACGTGTGAGCCCGCGAGACCTGTTTGCATCATCCTGCCGGCCAACATCCGAAGACGATGTCCTCCTGCGCGTCTTCGCGGCGACGGTCTCCGGCATGCTGGTGGAGCAGGCGAAGGTTTCGCGAGGGCGGGCCATCTTGGCTCGGCTGGCGGGGGCCCTGGGGCTCAGCCAGGACGAGATGGGCCATATCCTGGGGGTCTCAGGGGAAACGATCCGCCGGTGGGGTCATGGCAAGATCGCGGTCCCAGAGCAGCAGTTGGCCAAACTCGATTCGGCGGATGCGGCGCTCACACGATTGCAGGCGCTGTTCCGTCCCGAACGACTGCCCGAGGTCATCCGGAGACCGGCAGAATTGTTCACCGGTGAACGGGCTATCGATTGGATCCAGCGGGGCCGGATTGCAGAGGTGGCGGATCGGTACGAGATGGCGCTGTCTTATCAGGCATGACCGGGCCGCTCCTCGTGGACCACGGCCATCTCGTGTACCGGGTGATCCGCCAGAGGTGGCAAGACCCCCTCGACGCATCCCACAGTCGGGGGCGCACGGACAACCGATGGAACACACAGGCGTTCCAGGCGTTGTACGCGTGCTGCAGTGAGCGCGTAGCCCGAGCGGTCGCGCTGGATGTCTTCCGGCTGTCCGGGGTGGAACTGGAAGACCTCAACGCGGATGTCCGGCCGGCGTTGGTGGAGATCACCTGGTCGGGCACGGTCGTCGATGTGGCGTCGGCGGACGGGGTGATCGCAGCCGGATTCCCCCCCACATATCCGGCGGGGATCAGCGTCAGCGAGACGCAACACGCCGCGACCGCATGGCACAGGGCCGGCTTAGAAGGCATCGTGTGCCGCAGCGCCTCGCTGGCTCGGTTTGGGTTCGCTGAGTGGAAAGATCCGCATCCACCCTGGGGAGAGATCGCGATCTTTCCGCAGAACGCCAAGCATGCGCCCCACAGGCGCCGGAGGCGCGCCGACCTCGACTGGTTGCGCGCTGAGCCGCCAACCGCACACGCCTGACACCACGTGTCCCTGGGGATCGGAGAAGGTTCGTGACGATTGTCGTCTACGGAAAGCCGGATTGTTCCCTCTGCGAGAAGGCGAACGCCATTTTGCAACATCTCCGGCGAGAGTTCGATTTCAACATCGAGCACATCGATATCACCGCGGACCCTCGGCTCTTCCGCCGCTACCGTGAGAAGATTCCCGTGCTGACGGTGGACGGCCGGGAGATCGCCTGGGGCATCGTCACGGTTCCGACCTTACGGTCTGCCGTGAAGCGCTTGCTGGAAAAATAATCGAAACGGAGGTGAACGGATGGCAGCGGTCAAGCTGATTCCGGAGGGGTATCACACGGTCACACCGTACCTGACGGTCCAGGGAGCAGCTCGATTGATCGATTTCCTAAAGAAAGTATTCGACGCCCGCGAGACGGAGCGGTTCGAGCGCCCAGACGGGACGATTGGACACGCCGAGCTACGGATCGGCGACTCGGTCGTGATGCTGGGTGATGTGCAGGGCGAATCGAAGGCGACATCGAGCGCCATGTACGTCTACGTGAATGACGCCGATACGATATACAAGCGAGCGCTCGAGGCAGGGGCCACTTCGGTGATGGAGCCCGCCGACCAGTTCTACGGTGACCGGCACGGCGGCGTAAAGGATCCCGCTGGGAACTACTGGTGGATTGCCACCCACATCGAGGATGTGTCACCCGAGGAGCTGAAGAAACGGGCGGCAGCATTCATGAAGCAGCGGTCCTCAGGCTGAAGTCGGCCATTGACCTGAGTCTCTTGGATACCTTCCAAGAGTACACCGACCCCAGACTTGTCGCCCTGTACGACACGGTGTGTGCACCTCGCGCAGATTTGGCTTTCTACATCAGACTGGCAGGGACGCTACGCGCTTCGTCGATCGTCGATATTGGCTGCGGTACAGGGCTACTAGCCTGCGAGCTGGCCGGGCGCGGTCACCGCGTGACGGCGGTCGATCCATCGCCGGCCATGCTGGACTTCGCCCGCCATCGTCCGGGCGGCGGTGGGGTGAGCTGGATCGAGGGCACCGCGAGCCGGCTGGGCGAAGTACAGGCCGACTTGGCGATCATGACCGGCCACGTGGCCCAGGTGATCCGCGACGACGAGGGTTGGCAGGGGACGCTGGGCGCCGTACACCGCGCCTTGCGACCGGGGGGGCACGTGGCGTTTGAGAGCCGCAATCCGCGTGCGCGAGCATGGGCGGGGTGGGCGCCGCAGGGATGGCGCCGGAGCATCCAGGACGCTACGCATGGACCCATCGAAGTGTGGAGCCAGTTGATCGAGGTCGCGGGCGCATATGTGCGGTTTGAGATCCACTACCGGTTTTCGTCGTCTGGTGAAGAACTGGTGTCTACGGGCGAATTGCGGTTCCGTACCCGCACCGAACTCACGCAGTCGTTGATCGACGCCGGCTTCTCCGTGGAACACATCTTCGGCGACTGGGACGGTCAACCTGTCAGCGAGGGAAGCCCGGAGCTCATCTTCCAGGCGGTACGCGGTCAACCACCGAGACTATCTCTACGCGTTTGAGTCTGTTTGCGCCGCCAGGCCGGGTGACGCTATCGCATCTCGTGCCAGGCCAATGGCACAACACGCCTCCGGCCCTTGCCAGCCAGTACACCCAGCGCACCCCGCACCGCCGGATCGTAACGCACCACCAATGTGGCATTGTCCAGACGCAGCCCGTACTCTTCGTCGGACGCGACGACAGCGCCGACCACCGTCATCGTCGACCCTGCGTGCATCTCGATGACTCCCTCCGCGACCACAACGCCCTCGACGGCCAAGGAGGCCCCCTCGCCCACGATGAGCGGAGCGTAGAGCTCGCGCGTGAGCGTGATTACCCCAGGAAGCAATCGCGATGACGCCTCATGGTGAATCGTGAGGCGGCTGCCCGGTTGAAGGGTCAGACCACCCTCTGCCGCCAGGAACCCCTCGGCAACGGTCACGTTGGCGTTGCCGGGCAACGTGACGGGGCCGGCCACGACGATCGGACCCACTAGCGGGATGTCCCGACGGCGAATGTATTCGAATAGCGCAGAAATCTCTTCCGGCGTGTAGAGGCTGTTCCGCTTGGACGCGAGGCCTGGCGACTCCATCGCCCGGCCGGCCGCCTGGTTCAGGGCAGCGTTCAACACATTCTGCACAGCCTGGCGACGCAGGGTACCGGCATCCAGGTATGGGACGGCCTCGCGTTCGATGGGACGGAGCGTCACCTCCTCGAGGTTGGTCACGTTGACCCCAAATGAACGGAGGCGGTCGGCTCCCGCAATCGGCTGGTGTAGATCGCCAACTGTGAGCCGCTTGATGTCTGCAAGCCCGAGTTGCAGCGCCCCGCTCCGTCCGGGGCAGGAGGGACCAAGCTCCAAGCTGCTCCCCCGAGTCCGGAACCAGAGTTCGGCATTCACGCCGATGAGGACCCGCGGCAGGCATTCCTGACCGGCTGGCCCGATCAGTGTGACCCCGGCCCGCGGCCCCTCAATCGCCACCAACCCCGCACTGAAGAGCGCGTGATCCAACACCCGGGGAGCGATCTTCGCGGTTACGCGCACGCCGCTGCGAGCCCCGCCCGCCTGGCCCCAGGACACGATGCTCACGAAGTCGTTCGCCAGGTCGCGGACGTCAACGGTGAACTCTCCGCGTAGCCCGCCCGCGTCGATGTGCTCGCGATACCCCAGGGGCCGCCACGAGGCATCATCCGAGCCATCAGGCGCCCGTCCATCGAGATACCAGATGACCTTCTCCACCCCCGCTTCGGCGATGTAGCGGGCCTCCATCGCTCGCAGGCGGTCACCCACGAGGCGCTGCTGGAGATTCATGCGGGCGATAAAGCCCACCCCGAGGATGGTCAGGAGGATGGTCACGACTGCGAGGAAAAGAAGGAGACTCTGGCCCGACTCCTGCCGAGGCCACGGCGGAATTCTCCTACAGGCCTCCGCCCGACGCGCCTCCAGCTGACATGACCTCACAGGTTTCTTGGGCGGATCGACGTCCGCAAAGTGATCGACCTGCCCTGTCGTTCGATCGTCATGGTGACCGTGACGCGGTCCCCCTCGCGTTCGACCGCAAACCCTTGCACGTGGCTGGCGATGAGCCGACCCTGGCCGGAGACCCAGTCGGCCACAGCATCCGGGCTGGCGAGGTCGATGCGGCGAAGCTCAAGCCGATCTGGATCGTAGACGAACGCGACCCATCCTCCCCACGTGAGCAGGCCGCTTGCGGCGAGAGCGCCACCGCCTTCAGCCACAGGACCGGACCGGAGGACGAGGATATCGCGTCCGGGCTGCCCTCCGCCGCCACCTCGAACCGCATCCATAGAATGGCTCGATTCCCTGATCGCTGCCGCGACCACCTCGATCCCCACGGCCGCCTCGCCAGGATCGATCGCCTCCGCCCCTCGCTGCCAGAGCGCCAGACCTCCCCGGAAGAGGCCGAACACTGCCAGCCCCAGGATCCCGGCGATCAGGGAGGCCACCAGGAACTCGATGAGGCTCAGTCCCCGTTCCCGGAGATTGCGGCTCATGGTGCCTCCGGCATCCGCACCACGGTGGTGAGCGTCACCTGGTAGTGACGTCCGCTGCGGGTCCAGGCCACAGTCACGGTGCCCTGCCCGAGGCCGGGCGCGACGGCCGCGACCCCTGCGGTCCAACGGTACTGGGGTGGCCCCGCGAGATCGCCGCCAGTGTCGCCTGCGAGCCCGGGGTCGAAAGGATTGGCGATGAGTTGCTCGAGACGAGCCTGCGCCAATTCCGCTGCTCCGGCCAGATCGGCAGCATGCTGGTTCGCAAAGACGCCGACCGCGTAGAGGCCAAAGATCCCTGCGGCCACGATCGCGAACAGGCTCATGGCCACGATCAGTTCTATGAGGGTGGCGCCGCGCGACATTTGATGATGGCTCAATTTGCTCCCTCGCGATGGTTCCCTGCTCCCGTAACGGGGTCTCCAAATGTCCCCTGAATGTCCTTTGAATGTCCCCTGAATGTCACCTCCTCTGACGGCCGGCAAGTGATCTGCAAGAAGCTGCGCCCAGGACGGAAAACCGCACAGGAGGCCTGGACGGCGCTACCGAACCCCCAACTCCTCCCTCTAGGGGGGAGAGCATCCGCAAGAGCTAGGAGGTGTGTATGAGACACGTCAGGATCCCATGGATGGCCCCGCTCAGGCTCGGGGCGGTCACGGCCCTCGCGGCGGCCATCGTCTTCGTTCCCGACGCGCCGTTGGGCGCCGTCTCCGTGACGAACGTCCAGGTGAACCAGGTCCTCGCCGGCCCGTTCCCCAAGAACAAACAAAACGAGCCCAGCCTGGCCCAGAATCCGAAGAACCCCCTGAACCTGATCGCCGGATCGAACGACGAGATCGGCGAGCCCGCCTG
>DASSXJ010000007.1 GCA_035703895.1 bacterium
TCCCCGGCCTGCGCTTCGGCGACGGCGAGTTCGCGGGCCCGCTGCTGCACGAGCGTCTGCCCCGTCGCGGCCTGCTGCAGCTGCGCGCGGGCCTGGGAGACCTCCCCGCGTTTCGCGTCCACGTCGTGCCTCGCGATCGTCACCTGCTCGTGGGAGGCCTGGGCGGCGAGGAGGCCGTCGCGCGCCTGGCGGAGCGCATCCTGCGACGCCTGGTACCGCGCCCTCGCCGATTCGTAGGTCGCCGCGTCGGTGTCCAGCTGCTGCGCCGAGATCGCACCCTGCGAGAGGAGGGTGCGGTCCCGCCCCAAGTTGCGCGCGGCGGTATCGAGGTCCGACTTCGCCGCTTGGACGTTCGCCTGCGCCGTGGTGACCTGGGCCCTGGCCTGGGCGATCTGCGCCGGTGAGGTCTGCCCGCTCATCCGCAGTTGTGCCTCCGCCTGCGAGAGATGGGGCTCCGCCAACTGAAGCCCCGCTTCGGCGTTCGCGACCGCGGCGCGAAACTGTTCGCCCTGTGCGGCGACGGCCATGCGGGTTGCCTCGGTCTGCGCGCGCGCCGCCGCGAGCTGCGCTCTCGCGTGCTCCAGCGCCAGCCGGTAATCCGTTGGATCGACCTCCACGAGCACGGCGCCGGCTTTGACGAAGTCGTTCTCGGAAACGGCCACCCTGCTCACCGTGCCCGTGATCCGAGCGCTGACAGGAGCCACGTCGCCCGCCGTTTGCGCGTTATCGGTCCGGACAAACCCCGCGTTCAGCCGGTAATACCGGACCCCGGCGGCGATGAGGATGAGCAGGATGGCGGCAACGCTGATGGAGACGATCCGGCGGGTCCTCCATCGGGGTTGGAGAAAATGCCATCCGGCCTCCGGCGCCCGCGCCGGGGCGCCCGCCCCGGCTCCATCACCCGCCGGCGGGGGGGGCGCAGGGGCGCGGACCGGTATGGCGCTCTTCGCCGCCGGCCCTTGGACGGAGGTTTCCTGTACGGGGGCGTCAGCCATTGTGGATCACGGCATCGCCTGCAAGCTCTGCCTGGCGGATTTTCACCCGGTTCAGGCGCTCCACGTGCTCGCCCCGCAGCTTCTCCAACCGGCCCATGCGCTCATCGATGATCCGGATCTGGGACTGGATGAGGCCGGCCGCCTGGTCCAGGAGATCTTTCCGGACGGCCGGATCGGTTGCCCCGAGATACGCTTCTCGGACCTCCGCGCGCATCGCGTCCACCTGAAGGGTCTGCTTGATCTCCGCAAGCGAGAATCCCAAGAGCGTCTGCAGCTCATTGATGCGCAAGAGCTGAGCGATGTCGGCTTCCGTGAAGAGCCGGAACCCCCCCGCCGTTCGGCCGGAGGGACGAAGCAGGCCCAACTCCTCGTAGTACCGGATCGCCCGGGGCGTCAATCCGGTGCGCTTGGCCACCTCTTCCATCCTGTGCTGGGGAACCGTACCGGTCGATGGAGTCTCCGATTCAGATGATGGCGCTCCGACCATGTATGCCATGCCTCGGTGGTTGCTTCGCAGGGACAATTATGAAGTGTATACAACCCTTACGTGAATGTCAATGTTTGGCGATCCCGTACGCGTCGACCGTCTCTCCGGCGCCGAGGTACACCCGGCCGCCGGCGACCGCGGGGGTGATGAATCGGTGGGTTCCCCCGAGAGCGTCCTTGCCGTCGGAATGATAGAGCTCCTCCCCGGTTCGAGCGTTGAGCGCGAAGAGGACCGCGGCTGCGGTGTCCACCACCCACACGACGCCGCCGTCCGGCCCGGGGCCGGTGACCGACGGCGCCCCAGGATCGCGCATCGACGGACTGCACCAGGCCACCCCAAACGTGGAGGCACGTGTCCCAGGATCCACCTCGAGGCGGAGGGCTGCCAGGCCGCCGGTCCCCCGGCAGCCGGCCGGCTGGCCGCCGCGGCCCGGAACGAGGATGAGCCGGCCGGCGCTTCCTCCATCCCAGTACGCGGACGCCGAAAACACCTGCGGGGCTCGGCTCCGGCAGTCGCCAAAGATGCACAGGCTGTACACCCCCTCCCCCCGAATCCCATCCCCGTGACTCACACCGCCCATCGCCGCCCGGTTGATCAGGTATCCCACTCCCTGCTTGCCCGCGATGAAGAGAAGATCCGGTGTCGTGGAGCCCAGCTGCACCGGAAGCACCAGCGGTGCGCTCGACCCGAGGTCGGTATCGGAGTCGTTCAGCGGGATAAAGTTGCTGGGCGCGAAGAAGTCGGCGGGGCGGCCGGAAAACGCGAGTTGGGGCGTGGTAGTGAGGCGAACAACGCTGTTGCTGAGGTCCACCGGGCCTTGAGAGTCACTGTTTCCGGTGGACGCGTACAGGTTGTCTGCGGGATCGGCGGCGAGCCCGCCGGTCGCCCAGATCCCTCCCTCGCGGTGGGTGGGCGTCGCGAACGCCTGCTGCCGGCCGGGCTGCGCGGTTGGAATCCCGACGACCCAGCCGTGATAATTTCCGCAGTCGCCCAAGTATCCGCCGAAGGGCAGATAGACCACTCCGCGCAAGAGGGTGAGCGCGCCGCGCTGCTGCTGCACTCCGGGATCGAAGCGCAGCCCGGAGGCTGCCGGCGGCGCGATCACGACGGGGTATCCAGGACGCGTGGCGCCCGAAGCGAGATCGAGCGCCGCCAGTTTGTACACCTTGGTCCGGCCATCGTCG
>DASSXJ010000008.1 GCA_035703895.1 bacterium
CCGGAAAGGACCGGCTTCTGGGGCCGGATCAGTTTGGCCGAAGGCGTCGCGGGAGGCGGGAGTTTCCCCCCGGGAGTGACCGCGGGCGGCACACTGACATCGCTGGGGGCCCTGAGAGCACGGGCGGTGGGCTTGCTGGGACCCTCGATCTCCCGGTCCGCCTGCAGGATTGCGGCGAGCACCGCCTGCATGGCCTGCGGCGTGTAATGCTCCCCTGTGTCAACTCCTCGCCTGATGGCGTCCCAATACTCCGCCGCTTGTCTCCGCAGGACACTTGGATTGTCGCCCGCCATGTACCGCCGGACGACCACCAATCCGTGCAGGGCATCCTGATCCAGAGGATTGATGGACAAGATCTCCAGGAAACCATCCTGGGCCTCTCGCAAGTGACCACCTTGCAATGATTTCCATGCCTTCGCAGGCGGCCCCTGAAGCAGAGCTGGCCCGGTCGGAGCTGGCCAAGAGCTTAGCGTGCGGGGTCCCAACGCTTCGCGGGGGACATGCAGCCGTTCCGTGAGGGCAGATTTGTAGATGACGAGAGCCACCGTACCCACCAAAAGAACGGCAAGCGCCGGCACGAGGATTTTCCGCATGGCCACCTCAGGCGAAGGGGAGCGACGTTTCTGCGGTGCGGCGAGTCACGGCACCTTCCTGTTGATGCCAAGAATCCTCATCGTGGATATGCCCACCCGCACCCGCTCCTAGACACTCCATCAAGTTGGAACAACGCGATAGCGCCCAATATGCCCACGAACGCTGGGACGCGGACGAGCGATCTTTGTTCTTACATTCGGGAGAAAGGCAAATTAGAAACAGCGGTTACAGGCGGACACCATTGTCAGGCTTGGTGGAGCTGGAGGGAATTGAACCCTCGACCTCCTCTACGCCAAAGAGGCGCTCTCCCGCTGAGCTACAGCCCCATAGAACCCGGGACGTCGAGTATTATAGCACACCAACCGCCGCGCCCTACCGCTCGACGATCGCCGCGTCGCCCCAGAGGCGTTCGAGATTGTAGTACTCGCGCTCGAACGGCGCGAAGAGGTGCACGACCACGTCGCCAAAATCGAGCAGGACCCAGCGCCCGCCCTCGCGCCCTTCGGCGCGGGCAGGCCGCTCGCCCTCCGCCCGCAGGGCCTCCTCGACCGCCTCGGTAATGGCCCTGATCTGGAGGCGGTTGGTGCCGCTGGCGATCACGAAGTAATCGGTCACGGGCGTGTGCTCCTGCACGTCCAGCACCACGACCCGTTCCGCGAGCTTTACCTCTGCGGCAGCCGCCGCCAGGAGCGCTTTGCTTCTCGCCTCCACTATCGCTCCTGCTCGCGGGCACCGGCCGGTGTGGCCACGTACAGCTGGTGCTTGGCGATATACTCTTCGACCGACTCCGGCACAAGGTACTTGATGGGCCGGCCGTTCGCGACCCGATCTCGGACGTCGGTGCTGCTGATCGCAAGCGCGGGGATTTCCATGGTGTGCACGTTGCGCAGCCGCTCCCCCAGCCGGTGATTGGCAGAGATCCACACGGAGGAATCGACGTGGTAGCCGGGACGGCTTGCCGCGATGAACTGGCACAACCCCAGCAGCTGTTCGGTCTCGCGCCACTCTCCATGCAGAATTTGGCGGAGCGCGTCGGCGCCCGTGATATAGTACAGGTCATCGTCCGGGCGCGTACGGCGCAGTTCGCGCATCGTGTCGATCGTGTACGACGGACCCGGCCGGTCGATCTCAATCCGGGACACTGTAAAATGGATGTTGGTGACCGTCGCGAGGAGCGTCATCAGGTACCGATGCTCTGGGTCGGAGACTTCGCGGGGATCCTTGAGGGGCGGATGACGGTTGGGGACGAAGATCACCTGGGAGAGCCCAAACTGCCAGCGCGCTTCGCCGGCGGTCACGAGATGGCCATAGTGGATGGGATCGAACGTCCCCCCCATGATGCCGATCTTACGCACGCCGGCCTCCGGAATCGGGCGCCTCGGGCGCCGTCCCCACGCTCGTCTTCTCCCCGCCGGAAGGGTCCTCCTCCGGTCCGCCCGGAGAGGCGCGCAGGAGGTTCTGGACCGCGGCGAGGAGCGCCGGGACGCCGTCGCCCGTGGCGGCGGAGATGGGGACCACCGTCCGACCCTGCGCGCGGAGGCGCGCCGCGAATCCCGCCCACCGCGCTCGGGCCTCGGGAAGGTCCAGCTTGTTGGCCGCCACGATCGTCGGACGGCCATCGAGGCGCGGGGCGTGCATTGCGAGTTCTCCCTCGACCGTCGCGAGTTGCGTCTCGGGGTCGTCTGCGGAGAGGTCGAGGACGTGCACCAGCACCCGCGTCCGCTCGATGTGCCGGAGAAACTCATGCCCGAGCCCGGCGCCCCGATGGGCGCCCTCGATCAACCCCGGGATATCGGCCACGACGATCCCCGGCGCACCCCCGAGCGACACCACCCCCAGCACGGGCTCGGTGGTCGTGAACGGATACTCTGCCACTTTCGGGCGCGCGGCCGAGATGCGTCTCAGCAACGACGATTTGCCGGCATTGGGGAGCCCAACCAATCCAACGTCGGCGAGCAGGCGGAGTTCCAGACGCAGGCGGCGGTCCTCCCCTACCCCGCCCGGCTCCGCCTCACGGGGCGCCCGATGGGTGGGCGTCGCGAAGTGCGCGTTCCCTCGCCCGCCGCGTCCCCCCTTTGCCACCGTCACACGCTGGCCGGGCACCACCAGATCGGCCACCGGCCCGCCCGTTCCATCGTCGAGCACGGTGGTCCCCACCGGCACGGCGATGACCAGGTCTGCTGCGGAGCGCCCGGACCGGTCGCTGCCCTCGCCATGCGCGCCGCGGCCGGCGGCGAACCGCTGGCGATACCGAAAGGCGAGCAGGGTATTCACATCGGGATCGGCCGCGAGGATGACGTCGCCCCCCCGTCCGCCGTCCCCCCCCGACGGTCCTCCCTTCGGGACAAACTTCTCCCGCCGGAACGCGACGCAGCCGTTCCCCCCGTTCCCAGCCTTGACGTGGATGCGCGCGCGGTCGATGAACATCGCGGCTCGAATCAAAAAACCCCGGGCTCGAAGAGCCCGGGGCGGCGCATCGAGGGGCTACGCTCCGACCGGCTGGACCGAGATCTGACGACGGTCGCGGCCGCGCCGCTCGAATCGCACGACGCCGGCGGTCAGCGCAAACAAGGTGTCGTCTCGCCCGAGCCCGACGTTCACCCCCGGCAGATACCGGGTTCCCCGCTGCCGGACGAGCACGGATCCGGCGAGCACCTGCTGCCCGGCGAACCGTTTGATCCCCAGCCGCTGGGCATTGCTGTCGCGGTTGTTCCGTGAACTGCTGCCACCTTTCTTATGCGCCATGCGACCCGCCCTCCACTTCGATCCGATCGACCCGGACCCGGCTCAGGGGCTGACGATGCCCCACGCGCCGTCGGTAGCGCTTTTTGGGGCGAAACTTTCCGACGATGATCTTGCGACTTCTCGAGTGCGCCAGCACCGTCGCGCTCACACGGGCGCCGGGGACCGTCGGGGTGCCCGTCGTGACCTGCACGCCATCCACGACCATCAGCACCCGCCCGAACGTGATCGCCGATCCGCTGGCGTCGGGCAGGCGATCGACTTCGACGACCTGCCCCGGTTCAACGCGCAGTTGCTTGCCCTGAGCTTCGATCACTGCGTACATGATGGCTCACCCCTGCTCTGGCTCACGAAATGTTAGCACGGGACCGGAGGGGTGTCAACGACCGCCGGCGTGCGTGCCCTCACGCCGGAACGCCATCCGCCGGGAGGCGGACCGGCCCGCCCACCATGATCGGAGCCGCCCAAGCACGCCGCGGGAGCGCGAGGTCCCGGCGGACGCGGTGGCCCGGTCCTCCCCATCGTCCTCCTCCGGCCCGCCGATCTCGGCGTGCACCGGCTCGAGCCAGACGAGCGCGCTGCCCTTGCCGTTTTGCGTGGCCGCGGTCTCCTGCTCGGCCGCTTCGACCGAATCGCTGGCGAGCACGCTCACCCGCTCGAGGTGGACGCCCGGGCGGGCACGGACGAGAATCGTCTTTCCGGACTCTTTCGCGACCGCGTCGGTCCACCGGGCGTCCGCGGCGAGCACCGCCGCGACTTCGGGATGCACCTGCGCGACGAGACACCGTCCCCGAGACGTTTGGGCGAGGCGGCCGAGTTCCCTCCGCACGCGCGCCGCCACGCTTTGCGGGGACAAGACCCGACCGCGGCCTTCGCAGTACGGGCAGGGAATCCGCATGATCTCATCCAGGTTCTGGTAGACCCGCTTCCGGGTGAGCTCGACCAGCCCCAGCCCCGTGAGGTCGACGATGTGCGTCTTGGTCCGGTCCGCCGTCACCGCCTCTTGCAGCGCGGCGACGACACGGCGACGGTGCTTGTCGGACTCCATGTCGATGAAATCCACGAGGATCATGCCGCCGATGTCCCGGAGCCGGACCTGCCGCGCCACCTCCGCGGCCGCCTCGAGGTTCGTCCGAAGAATGGTACTGGGTTGATCGGTTTTTCCGACGTACTTGCCCGTGTTGACATCGATGACCGTCGCGGCCTCGGTCCGGTCGAATACCAGATAGCCGCCGCTGCGGAGCCAGACCTTCCGGTGAAGGGCTCGTTCAATCTCGCGTTCCACCCCGAAGGATTCGAACAACGGCCGGGCGCCGTTGTGCAGCTCGAGACGGTCGAGCAAGTCTTTCGGAAACGAGACCAGCAACTCCCGGATTCGCTCGAGTTCCGGGCCGGAGTCGACGATGAACCGGTCCACCTCGCCGGTAAACAGATCCCGCACGACGCGGCCCACCAGACCCAGATCCTGATAGAGCAACGCGGGAGCCCGCGCGGCGCGTGCCCGCTCCGTCACCCCTTCCCAGAGTTGGATCAGATAGCGCACGTCATCGGCCAGGTCCCGTTCGGCGATTCCGTCGGCCGCCGTTCGCACGATGAGGCCCATGCGCTCTCCTCGGCCGGCCCGGGGAGGCCGGAGCCGCTCCGCGAGGCCCCGAAGCCGCCTGCGCTCGTGTTCGTTGTCGATCCGCCGGCTCACCCCGACCCCGTTCACGGTGGGCATCAGGACAATGTAGTGTCCCGGCAGGGCGACGTACGTGGTCGCGCGTGCGCCCTTGCTGCCGCGTGGCTCTTTGGTGACCTGCAGGAGGATCTCTTGCCCAACGCGCAACCGCTCGGCGATGCGGCCCCGGCCGATCGGGTCCTCCAGTTCCTCCCCGCCAATCCGTTCCGACCGGATGTCGGCGAGAGGGAGGAACGCGTTGCGCTCCAGGCCCACGTCGACGAACGCCGCTTCCATCCCCGGGAGGACGCTGGCGACCCGGCCTTTGTAGATGTTGCCCGCGAGCGGCTCGCCCCGCTCGACCATGATCCCGGAGAGCACCCCATTTTCGAGCACGGCGACGCGGACCTCGAACGGGTCCACGCTGGCTAAGATCTCTCTGCCCATCCTCGAGTCACTCCTCATGCCGCTCCGGCCCTCGCATCGAGCGGATCAGATGCGCAGGGGCCGGGGAGGCGTCAAATCCAATCCCCACCCGTTGGTGGCGCATGCCGATGCTCAAGAGCAGCGCCGTCGCCCACACCATCGCCATGAGCGCGCTCCCGCCGTAGCTGATGAACGGCAGGGGGATGCCGGTGATCGGCATGATCCCGACGGTCATCCCTACGTTCACGAAGACGTGGAAGGCGACCATGGACACGATCCCCACCGCCGCAAGCGCGCCGAACCGATCGCGGGCCACTGCGGCGATGCGGAGACCCCGGTAGACCCACAGCAGAAAGAGGCTCAGGAGCACCACGGCCCCCACGAATCCGAGCTCTTCACCGATCACCGAGAAGATGAAATCGGTGTGGTGCTCAGGAACGAAGCGCAGCACGCCTTGGGTACCCGCGAACAATCCCTTGCCCCATTCCAGGCCGCTTCCCACCGCGATCTTCGACTGAATGATCCCGTACCCCGAGCCCAGCGGATCCAAGGTTGGGTGCACGAACGCCAGGAGCCGGCGCCGCTGATATTCTTTCAGGAGCCGCCAGAAGATCGGGACCAGAACCAGCCCGGCGGCCCCCAGCGTGGCGAGATCCCGCCGGCGTGCGCCGGCGGCGTAGAGCATCCCGATGAAAATCGCGCCGTAGACCAACGCGGTTCCGAGATCGGGCTGCTTGAAGATCAGCAGCATCGGGATCGCCACATGGCCGAGAAAGGGCGCGAGATCCCATACCGATTGATACGGGCCTGGGCGGTCCGTGAGGTATTTGGCGAGCGTGATAATGATCACGAACTTGGCGATCTCGGAGGGCTGAAATTGTCCGAGCGGGCCGAGAGGGATCCAGCGCTGTGCGCCGAGGCTCGACCGCCCGATGTGCGGGACCAGGACCGCGCCGAGCAGCAGCGCGTTCACGACGTAGAGGATCCGCGCGCTCGACGCGAACGCGCGATAATCGATCGCCAGGATCAGCCCGCCGACAATCAGACCCACGGCCAGGTGCAACGCCTGGCTGCGGAGGTAGAGAAACGGTCGAGTGGAGACGTGGGTGCTGCTGTAGACCATGACGAGACCGAATCCGATGAGCCCGAGCGTCGACAGCAGCAGCAGGATGTCGACGTTCCTGAACAGCCGGGCCGGCCCGCCCGGCTGCGGGAGCGGAGGCCCCGCGAGCGCGCTCATGGATGCGGCGCCGGTCGGACGTCGAAGGCCACCTGCAGCACCCGCTGGACGATCGGCGCCGCGAACTCCGCGCCGAAGCCCACGTTTTCGACCAGGGCGACGACGACCAGCCGCGGCGAGTCCGTGGGTGCGTATCCGGCAAACCACGCGTGCGGCTTCCCGTGTGGGTTCTCCGCGGTTCCCGTCTTGCCGGCGACCGCGAGCCCGGGGATTTGGATCGATGCCGCGGTGCCGCGTGTGACTACCGCCGCGAGGCCCGCCCGGAGCACCGCGATCGTCTGCGGGTTCAGGCGCACTTCCCCGGTCGCGGGAGGCGCCACGCGCCGCACCAGCTGTCCCTGAGGGGTGGTGATCTGCGTGACGAGATGCGGAGTGACGAGGCGGCCCCCGTTCGCGACGGCGGCGAGCAGCCGCGCGACTTGAATCGGCGTGGCAAGCGTGTAACCTTGGCCGACCGCGCTGTTGAGGGTGTCTCCGGCATACCACGGCTCCTTCCACACCCGGGCTTTCCACGACGGATCGGGAATGACGCCGGCGCTCTCCTGGACCAGGTCGACCCCCGTGGTCTGTCCCAGCCCGTACATCCGCGCGTACTTCGCCAAATTGTCGGGACCCACCGGACGGGCCAGCGTCCAAAACACCACGTTGCACGATTGGGCGATCCCTTCGAGGAAGTTGAGGTTCCCGTGGGCCTCATGATCGTGAAAGATATGGCCGCCGAGATTGTAGAACCCGGGACAGTAGAATCGAGTGTCGGTGTTGACCAACCCGAGATCCAGCGCCGCGGTGGCGGTGACGATCTTGAACACCGATCCCATCGGGTATCCGCCTTGGGTCGCCCGGTCGAGGAGCGGCTGGAGCGGATCCCGTAGCAGCCGGGTCCACGCGGTCGTCGTGATCCCGGTCGCGAAGAGGTTAGGGTCGAACGCCGGATGGCTGGCGAGCGCCACGATGGCCCCGTCGTTCGGATCCATTGCCACGACGGCACCCACACGGGAGCCGAGCGCGTCCTCGGCGGCCTTTTGCACGTCCAGATCGATCCCGAGGGTCAACGTGTCTCCGGTGGTGGGCGGGATCTTCGCGATCACCCGCAGCGGCCGGCCTTGGGCATCGACCTCGGCCTGGATCTGTCCGTGGCGCCCCTTTACAAAGCGGTCGTAGATCCGCTCGATTCCGTCCTTGCCGATCAATTCCCCGGCTTCGTATCCCTGCGTGCGCAGGGCCGCAAGATCGCGATCGTTGATCTCCCCGAGGTAGCCGAGGAGGTGCGCGGCGAGGGTGCCGTAGAGATAATCCCGGACCGGCTCCACCTGCACGAGCACGCCGGGGAGGTCCATACGGTCTTCCTCGAGCGCGGCGATGGCCTCCTTGGGAACGTCGCGCCGCAGCCGGACCGGCTCGAACGGCCGGTCCCCGGCCGCGTCGATCTTGGCGATGATCTCCGGCACCGGCATGCCGAGCTTGCGGGCCACCTCGGGGAGCACCTGCTCGGGATGCCGCAACTCCGTCGGGAGAATGGACACGGTGAACGCCGGGCGGTTGAGGGTCAGGGGGCGGCCCCGACGATCCTTGATCAGCCCCCGTGGGGGCACGACGCTGGTGATTCGAAGCCGGTTCTCGTCGGCCAGGCGGAGGAAGTACTCGCCCTGGACGATCTGGATCTGCCAGAGCCGGACCGCCAGCACCAGAAACAAGCCGGCGATGACCGCCAGCAGCGTGGTGAGGCGGCGCTCAAAAACCTCGCGATCCATCGAGGCCGATCCTCCCACGGTGGGGGGGCTGGCGGAAAAACGGAGGGTGAGCCTTATCGGGATGCTTCACGAAACCGAACGAGCGCCCCGTCCAGGTAGCGGAATCCATGAAAGATGGGAATAGCAATGATGCCATTATAGCATGCGGCCGCGACGACGACCCGCGCGACCTCGGGAATCGGCCCTTGCAGCAGGCCGACGAGGTGCGCCGCCAACGCCCATACGCTTACTCGCAAGCCGCTGAGCGCGAAGGCCCCCACGACCGGAAGCCAGGTGCTTTCTATATAAATGAAGCGCTCCCCGAGCCCGGCAGCAAACCCCACACACATGTTGGCCAACATCGCCAGGCCCAGCGGGACGCCGGTGGTGATGTCTTGGAGCAATCCGACCCCCGCTCCCACGAGGGCCCCTTCCTCGGACCCGTGGAGGACCCCCACAGCCATCACGAAGAGCAGCAGGGGATCTGGAACGGCGCCGGCGATCGACGTGCGCGCGAGCCAGGTCATCTCAAACCCAAGCCCCGCCACGACAAGGAGGAGATACACCAGGTACCTGATCATGGGGCGGCCTGCGATCCCCCGCCGACCAGGATCAGCATCTCCTCGAGGTGGTTGAGGTCCGCTCCCGGCCGGACGAGCGCTTCCTGGAACAAATCGCCTTCGGTCCGAGAGACCCCCACGACGGTGCCCACAGGCAGGCCGCGGGGGTAGATCTCGCCGAGCCCGGCGGTGACCACCTGATCTCCCGGAAGGATCTCCGCGTCACGGGACAGGTACTTGACGTGGAGGACCGGCTGGCCTTGCCCTTCCGCCACGCCGGCATCCCGTGACCGACCGACGAGCACGCCGGCCGCGCTTCGGGGATCCAGGATGAGGAGCACCCTCGCCCAGGTGCCGGAGGCCTCGATCACGCGGCCCACCAGGCCGTCGCTCGTGATCACAGGGTCGTTGCGGCGAACGCCGTCCGCCGTCCCCCGATCCACGAGCAGGGAGTTGAACCAGTGGCTCGGATCCCGGCCGATGACGCGGGCCGCGACCGTGTGGTAGGGTTGGTCCTTGATCCCGACGAGACTACGGAGGCGCGCAACTTCCAGCCCCGCTTCGTGGAGTCGGGCGTTTTCCTCGCGAAGCCGGGCGACCTCGGCCGTGAGGCGCGCGTTCTCCGTCCGGAGGCGACCGATCTCCGCCACGAACGCCCACTCCCGGTCCACCACGTCGCTGATCCGCGAGAGGCCGGTCGCGAGCGGCGCGACCGCCGCCTCTACGGCCACACCGATCCAGCCGATGCGGCGCTTGTCGGGAGACCGCACCTGGTCGGTGAGCACGCCGAGCGCGAGAATGCACAACATGGCGAAGACCACAAACCGCCGGCGGCGGACAACCGTATCAAGGAACACAACGACCTCTAGGACTTCTTGCTCGTAATGAGCACCTTCTTCAAGGTCTCGATCTCCTCGAGGGCCCGCCCGGTCCCCAACACCACGCTGCTCAGGGGGTCGTCCGTGAGCGTCACCGGCATCCCCGTTTCCTCGGCGAGGAGCCGGTCGAGACCCCGCAGCAGCGACCCACCACCGGCCATCACGATTCCGCGATCAACGATGTCGGCGGCCAGCTCCGGCGGCGTCCGCTCAAGGGTCATTTTCACCGCTTCCACGATGCCGGCGATCGGTTCGGCCATCGCCTCGCGAATCTCGGTGCTGGTCATCCGCACGGTTCGCGGCAGCCCCGACACGAGGTCGCGGCCGCGGACCTCGATCGTCTGCTCCTCCCGCTGCGGGAACGCGGAGCCGACCGCGATCTTGATATCCTCCGAGGTCCGTTCGCCGATCAGGAGGTTGTACGCCTTCCGCGCATACTGAATGATCGCTTCGTCCATTTCGTCTCCCGCGATCCGAAGGCTGCGCGCGGTCACAATCCCACCAAGCGCGATGACGGCGACTTCTGTGGTTCCTCCGCCGATGTCCACGACCATGCTTCCGATGGGCTCCGAGACCGGCAGGCCGGCCCCGATCGCGGCAGCCATCGGTTGCTCGATCAGGTACGCCTCGCGGGCGCCGGCCTGCAGCGTCGCATCGATGACGGCGCGCTTTTCCACCTCGGTCACCCCGCTGGGAATCCCGACGACCACCCGCGGTCGGATCAGCGTCCGGCCCCGCAGGCCATTGCGAATGAAGTAGGTCAGCATCGAGGCCGTCGTGTCGAAATCGGCGATCACCCCGTCCCGTAACGGCCGGGTGGCGACAATGTCTCCGGGGGTCCGGCCGATCATCTTTTTCGCTTCGTTCCCCACCGCCAGGATTTCCCCGCCATCCACCCGCTTGGCCACGACCGAGGGCTCGCGCAGGACGATCCCCTCGCGCCGAACGTATACCAGCGTGTTGGCGGTCCCGAGATCCACGCCCATATCCCGAGTGAACCGGCTCAACAGCCCATTGAAAATCATCCGTCCACGCTCCTCTCCTCCTCTCGCGCCCCGTCAAACCGTGCGCCCTGCTCCCGGAGACTGACGAAGCGGCGGTCCCCAATGATGATGTGGTCAATGATAGGAATACCCATTACACCCCCGGCCCGGCCAAGCCTGGCGGTGACCGCCAAGTCGGCCTGGCTGGGAGTCGGGTCCCCGGAGGGATGATTGTGAACCAGGATCACGCCCGCGGCGCCGTGCCGGACCGCGGCCTTGAACACCTCGCGGGGGTGGACCGGAGAGCTGGCCAGCCCGCCCCGGGAGACCTCGATCCGTTCTGTGACCTCATTCTTCGTGTTCAACAGGAGCACCCAGAAGCACTCGGTGTCCTGAAACCGGAGATCGGGCGCCATGAGCGCGACGGCGTCCGCAGGGGCCCGCACGGCAGGGCGGACGCGGGCCGGGAAGGTGGCAAGGCGGCGTCCGAGTTCGAACGCCGCGAGAAGATGGAGGGCCTTCACCTCCCCGATCCCTACGGTCCGGCGCAACTCCCGCGCACTCGCCCCCGCGAGCCGGTCCAAGCTCCCGTACCCGCACAAGAGATCGGTCGCGACCTGAAGGGCGCTTCGCGTACGTGCTCCCGTTCGCAGGAGCACGGCGAGGAGTTCAGCGGGGCTGAGCGCAGCGGGTCCCTCCGCGAGCATTCGCTCGCGAGGCCGAAGCTCCGCAGGAAGGTCCTTCATCCGAGGCGGCCGGCCGGGGGCGAGCACCTTCGACTCCCGTTCGCGAGCGGGACGCACCGGGAGGTTCCTCCAGGGGCGGGCCGAGTGCCTCAAGGGTGAGACAAGCACACGAAGGGGGGTGAAACCGGCGCCCGCCGACGAGGTGCGCCGCCCCCACCCCCACGTCCAGCCACGCCCGATCTATAGCATGCGGAACACGTAGGCCGCCACGAGTATACCAAGGAGCACCGCGAGGTTCAACCGAAGGGTGAATCCCAACGTCAGCGTGAGCACGTGTAGATCGATCGTGACGGGGGGAGCCAGACCCATGGTCAGGGAACGACCCAGCCACGAGAGGTACGTAAACTGACCGACGGCGTTGGCTAGGACGCTCCCCAGCATGGCCCCCGAGATGACGATGATGACAAGCACCCACCACGGATTGCGGCCTCGCTTTGGAATCTTGGCCACCCGTCACCCCCCGAGGATGGTCAGGGCCGACCGGCGCGGGCCACCACCCATGGAGGTGGCGGTCAGGCAAGCAAAAGGAGCGGCATCTCACCGCCCCTTCGTATGCGCTCGGGCCGGTCCCGACGCGAGGGAGCCTGAATCGGTCAGCTCTTCTCTCCGCTGCCCTTGTCCGGGGCTGCGCCCTTGGGCTCGTCAGGTTTTGTGGCGTCGCGAAACTCTCGCATGGCTTTACCAACAGCCCCGCCCAGGCCCGCCAAGCGACTCGGTCCGAACAGCAGGATGACAATCACTAGGACAATGATGAGTTCCCAGAACTTCTGGCCCATACCGCACCTCCGGCCCTTTCCGGCCCTCATTATACACGCCAGCGACCTGGGACGCCACCAAGTTCCAGGCCTAGCGGCTCCGGATGGTCACGAACTCCACCAGGGCCGCCAGGCTGTCCCGGGCCGGAGAGCGGCGGATCCGGCCAAGGCTCGCGGCCGCGCGCTCGGCGCGGGCCTTCGCCACATCCAGGGCATGCGCGATCGCGCCACACCGGGAGAGAATCTCCCCCACTTCTTCGGACGCGCCTGGGGGACCGTCTTCCCCCGTGGGGCCTTCCCCCGAGCCGGAGTCGGAAAGCCCGGCGCCGTCGATGAGCTCCCTGAGGCGCCGGCGGTCGGGGGCCGGCGCGGTCGCGAGTGCGAAGATGATTGGGAGCGTCACCTTGCCCGTCTGGATGTCGCTCCCGATGGGTTTGCCCACTTGGTCGGGGGTCGCCGTGAGATCGAGCGCGTCGTCGGTGATCTGAAACGCCATTCCCCACTCGAGGCCGAACTCAGAGAGCGCCGCCGCCTCGCGCTCGCGGGCGCCCGCGGTGAGGGCGCCACACCGGCACGCGGCGCTGAAGAGTTGGGCTGTCTTGCCCTCGATGATGTCGAAGTAGATCGCTTCGTCCGTGTGCGGGGTGTTGCCGTGCTTGATCTGCTTGATCTCGGCCTGACTCATCTTCACGGTCGCGCCCGCCACGGCCGCGGCGAGGTCCGCGCTGTGGAGACGCGCGAGCATGTGGAACGCCTTGCTGAACAGATAGTCCCCCAGCAGCACCGCGACCTGGTTCCCCCAGATCGCGTTGACCGACGCCTGCCCGCGTCGCACGGCCGCCGCATCGATCACGTCGTCGTGGATCAGCGACGCGACGTGGATCAATTCCACGGCGCCGGCCACGTCCATCCGCGCCCCGCTGCCCCCTCCACACGCTTGGGCGCTCAGGCAGACGAGGGCGGGCCGCACGAGTTTCCCTTTCGTATGCAGGACATGCGCGACCAGCTGGCCGATGAAGGGATCGTCCGCAGAGAGCTCATCGTGCAGCAGCCGACTCACGACGTCAAGGTCCTCGCGGACGGGATCGTAGATCCTGGCGAGGTCCATGACGCGGGCGACGGGCCTACGCCTCCGCTACCAAGCCGAAGAGGGCGACAAAGAAGACCAGGCCGAGGAACAGCAGCCAAAAAATCATGTACCGCCAGAAGACGGTGGTCGCGCTGGGGCCCGCCGCCGGCGTCCCGGGGCTGCGCTGCGCCACCTACGATCCCCCCTGCCCCGGGGGTGCGCCCGGTGGTGTCTCGCCGGCGCCCCCTTCGGTGGGACCCGGCCTACTCGGGCCGCCGGGGGCAGGCGCGCCTGCGGCAGCCGGGGTCGCTGGGGCGGCGGCGGCCTTACGCGCCGCCGGCGGTGGAGGGGCCGGCAACTTCGCGACCCGGTCGCTGAACTCGCGGACCGCGGCGACGAACTCCGCCTGTTCGTGCAGACCGTGAAAGATCGTGCCGACGCGATCGGGCTGGATCTTCTGACGCTCCAACCGCCGCCGCATCTGGACCACGCGGTCCGCGATGAGGTTGTTGCCGAGACGGTTAAAACAATCGCCCAACGGACACCCGCACACGAACGCGCCGTCGGCGCCGTTTTTGAGCGCGAACTCGAGCCACGAGGGACGGATGAACCCGGAGCACGGCACTTTAATGAGGGTCACGCCGGGGAGATCGCGCATCGTCCCGTCCTCACGCACCAGCCCTTCGCTGCTGACGGCCCAATCGCACAGAAATCCGACGATGCGGGGGCGGCGATCCGCGGCCGCGGACGGCTTCACGTCCGACATGCGTCCAGCACCTTCCCTTGGATGTCGCTTTCGAGAAACCGGGGGAGCTCCAGCGCCTCAAATGGGCACGCGCCGATGCAGATCCCGCATTCCACGCACCGGGACTCCAGCACGATCGCGAGCTCCTTCCTGGCCTGGGCGGCTCTGGTCACCCCGGGGTGAGGGCTCGGGACCATCACAATGGCATCGTACGGACAGTCATAGTAGCAGAGCTCGCACCCCGTGCAATTCGCATCCACCACTTGGGCGATCCCCGCGTCCCGGATGCCCATCTCCGCGGGTGTCTCGGGGAGCTGATAGGGAATGTAGAGGCCGTACACGACGAGCACGACGGCCAGGGCCACGAGCCAGGCCGGCGTGATGTACTTCAGAGCCACGTAGGGGAGCAGGAAGAACCAGTCGACGGCCAGCCTGTCCGGCGCGGCTCCGGTCGAGGCGAGGGGTTGGCTCGCCGCCGGGATCACGGCGGACAAGAGAAACACCGCCCCGAGCGAGAACAGCGTCCACACGGCGGGCGGCCAGACCTTGGGGTGGCGGACGCGGACGTAGTGCCACCACAGCAGCACGTAGAGCGCGGTGGCGGGGCCCACGTGGAGGAACAACATCCGCGGCAGCAGGAGGTTGGTCGTGCCCGCCCCGCCGAAGAGGGCGGACCGGAGCGCGCCGCCAACGATCGGGATCGCGGCGAGCGAGTTCCCCGTCATCGCGACCAGCAGTTGGGCGCGCTGGTCCCAGACGAGCATATACCCGTTCACCCCGATGAAGCCCGCGAACACCAGCAGCATCATGCCGCTGATCCAGGGCTCGTCCCTGCTGAACCGGAACCGTTCCGTGAACCAGTTCCGAAAGAAATGCAGCAGGATGGCGACGATGAACCCGTCGGCGGCATACCGGTGAATCCCGCGAATGATCTGTCCGTACGGCACGCCGTCCAGGATGTAATCCACAGACGTGTAGGCGTCGTTGAACGACGGGACGTAGTACAGGAAGAGAAAGATCCCGGACAACACGAGGACCGTCAGAAAGAGGTTGGACAGCCCGCCCGTGTAGTAGAGCGGATTGAAGTCCGCCGGATAGATCCGGTTGATCCAGACATCGAGGCTCAAGGTCCATCGGAGGAGCCCGTTGAGCAGGCGCTTATACACCGGTCAGCCCTCCCTTACGCAGGAGGAGGAGGATGAACGAGTACGCGATCAGCACGACCCCGATGAACCCGCCGGTCCACAGCCGGTGGTTTGTCAACTCCCCCCAAAACATCCCGATCACGCTGACCAGGCTCACCAACGCGAGGAGCACGATCCAGACGCCGTAGGGCACGGACTCGTCCTGCACGCCCTACCCCCTCCCTCGTCCCGGTGAGACCGCCGCCGGCGGGCCGCCGCCTAGCGGCCCTCGCCGGAGCCCGGGGCGGGACCCGGCGACGCGCCGTGCCAGGATCCACTCGTAGAGCCTAATCGGCCGGCGAACCCGGCCGGCTGCGCGGTCGACCTCATAGAGGAGGAACCCCAGCCACAATCCGACGATGAGCAGGCCGCATCCGAGCACGGCCACCTGGACGGCGTGTTGCATCCCAGGCGCCGTGCGCCACATCCTCCAGGCGGCGAGGAACTCGCTCAGGCCCGCGATCGCCGTCCCCAGGAGCACGTAGAACAGCCCTTTGCGGAAGACCATGCTACGACGCCGCCGCCGTCGCCCTCGGAGCGGGGGGCGCGGGACGGGCCGGCGGGGTTTGCGCCTGGCGCGCCTTCCGCCGGCGGTGGACGAGCTCCCACATGAACGCCGCCACCATCACCACAGCGGTGACCGCCATGATGATCGGCGGATCACGGCTGATGACCGCGATGTTCAGCATGATAAGCGCCGTGAACGCGATGAAATACACGAGGGCCAGCATCCCCACCGTGAAGAACAGCGGGCGTTCCAGGGGGCGCGTCTCCTTGGTCCGGTCGAGGAACGGCACCAGCATCCCGTACCCGATCAACAACGCCGGTGCGATCCCCGCCCACAGCGGCGGCATGTACTTCACCAGCTGGTACAGCGCGAGGAAGTACCAGTCCGAGAGGATCGGCAGCGGCGTCCGGTTGGGGTTCGCCCAGCGGCCCATGTCCGTCAACCGCTCGAAGCTCAACCACCCCAGGAACGCCAGGACCAGGACGATCACAAATGGGGACAGGTTGAGCCGCCTCCGGCGCGTCCGGTAGAAAAACACCTCGGCGAGGATCACGAACACCACCGAGATGCCGAAGTGGATCGCATAGAACCGGGTGATGGTGGCCTGCCCGACGGCCGGGCCCCCCAGGAAGATGTACGTGATCGCGTGTCCCAGCCCCGTGTTCCCGAGCAGGGGGATCTCGTCATAATAGGTCGGCACGGTGAGCACGGTCTTGGCCGCCCAGAACGCCCGCTGGTTCCAGATCAGGAGATAGCCGGTGATCCCCGAGATCATCCCCAGCACGAGGGATGCGAACAGGATCATCCAGGAGAGCTCTCCTGGCTTCTTGTACTCGCCGGCGAAGTACATGCGGTAGATGCGGAGGGTGATGCAGATGATGAGCATGTCCGCCGCGTACTTGTGCATCCCCCGGACCAACCAGCCGAACGGGATGTCGTAGGTGATGTGCTCGATCGACCGGTACGCGCCCGTCGTCGTCGGGATGTACCACAGCATCAGGATGACGCCGGAGACGATCACCACCATCCACGAGAGCCACACCAGGCTGCCGATGATGTACAAGGGGTTGTCCTGCTTGGCGGTCTTGGTCTCATCGAAGAGATCCAGGTGCTGCTTGCGGTCCTGGAGCCATTCCTTGAGATTGGCGAGCATCGCGTCCACCTAGGCGATCCCCCCCAGTTCGGCCCCGGTGACGACGATGTCTTCGCCGCGGATCTCGAATTCGAAGTAGCGGGCGCCCCGCGGGGCGGGACCGGAGATGACGTTCCCCGGGTCGTTCGGGAACGCCGGATCGTAGATGCTGAGGTGACACGGACACCCCATCAGCGCGTGCTTCTCAAACTCGGGAGGCACATACCCTCCGTACCCCGCCGTGATCTCGTGGAAGTCGGGGATGAAATTGAAGATGCACCCAAGGTGCGGACAGATCCGCTGGAACAGGGCGATGTCAGTCTCGCCCTTGTACCCGACGAACCCCGACGCGTTCTCAAACTTCACCTTTTTAGGAAGGCGCACCGCCACCCCGGCGATGTTGGCGGCTTTGTACCCCGTCGGATCGTACTGGACGAATTTCTGGACGTACGTGAAGTAGAAGAAGTCCCACGGCTTTGCCAGCGCCGTCGTCTTCCCCACGACCTGGGCCCCGCCTTTGGGGAGGTCCGGTTTGATGGTGAAGATCTGCCAAGGGCCGTCGTTCGGCTTGAGGAACCGGAATAACGGCGACAGCACCGCCACGAGCCCCCCGAGCACCGGGATGGCCGTCAATACCTTCAAGAGCCTGCGCCTGCCTACCGTCATACGGCCCGCGTCCCCCCTATCGAACGGCGTTCGTATCGCATGGGGCCCCGCCCCTCTATTTTACTTAATCGGCGGGTGCTTGTAGAAGAACGTGTAGATGTAATCCACCAAACCATTGAGTTGGTCCGCCGACAGCTTGCCCCGGTACGACGGCATCAGCCCATGCCCGTCCAGGATCGCATTGGTCAGCTCACTCGGGTTGCGCTGGACGATGTAGTTGATATCCGTGAAGATCCCCGGCCCCTCGCCGCGCGACCACGACCACAGCTGGCCGGCCATCTCGGGACCTCGAGGGCCTTTCCCATCGCCGTTCGCCCCGTGGCACACCGCACACTGTTCATCGTAGAGATGCTTGGCGGCGCTGAGTTCCTCGGGCGACGTCCGGAACATCATCTCGTAGGCGTTGGCGTCCCAGCGCTGTTGGTTGGTGATCGTCGGATACTTGTTGGCGCCGAACGATGCTTCCGGCCCGAACGCCGGCATCGCGGTGTGGGGACGGCCGAGGGTGACGGTCTCGTAGAGGATCGCCGGGGTGATCACGTTTTCCAGATCCCGGTTGTGGAAATTGACCGGCTTGCTCGGAAGCGGTTCCCGGTTCAGTTCGATATGAAACACGCCGAGGAGCGCGGTCAGGACATCCTTATCGGGGGCCTTCAATGTGGCCGCCATCGGGCCGTTCCCGTCACCGTTCATGCCGTGGCACACCGCGCAGTTGGCCTCGAAGACCTGCTTGCCCGTGATCGCGTCGGGGACGATGGGCTGTTCGTTCTCGTCGATGACGAGGGGGATCTCCACTTCCTGGGGAGGGGGCAGCGCCCGGTCCACCTTGGCCCGAGACACATCGACCGACGGCTGGCACGCGGTGAGGGCCAGCACCGCCACGAGGGCTGGGACGGCGCTCGGCCAGGCTTCGGGGTTCCTCAACCACATGCCGGTCTGTCCTCCCTCTGCATCCGGCGCGCACCACACCCCCGCATCAAACCGCCGAGTCCGGGCTGCCCCGTGCACGCCGACGGCAGCCCGCGAAAAAGCAACGATCGGTGAAGGCTCCGCTTGTATCGGTTCGGAGACACCCCGAGGCGATGACGCAGATCTGACACGGGCCATGCTTCTTCCACGAGATCGTTCCGGTCTCCTCCACCCACGGCACGCGCGCCGGGCGTTCCGGACCGACCTCGCTCGGCGTTAGGTGGGGCCCCTCCGGAACCGTCTGAGCGCGATCGTCAATCCACCGGCGAGCACCACCCCGAGCCCCGCAGCCACCGCGCCCGGCCAGGGGTCCCGGGCGGACGGCATCCCGCGCAGGCGCACCACCACCTGTCCGCCGGCAGGGAGCGGGCCGCCGGTCAATCGCTGATACCGCCCCCTGGGTCCGGTCACCGTGCCTTGTGCGGTGAGACCATCCGCCTCGGCGCGAACGCCGACGTCGGCAACGAGCACCTCCACGTCCTTTGCCCCGTATGGGAGCGACCACGCGAGGCGGAGTGCGGATTCCCCGGCGCCGAGCTCGTACGAATAGGCCACCTGGGCGGTCCCTGGAGTGAGGGGAAAGACATCCGTGATGCGACCGGCGGCGATGTGTGGATCCCGCCATCCCGCGAGCGCGCTCACGGTTTCCGCACCCGACGGCAGCGGGAACACGAGCGGATCCCGAGGGCTCACCACCACGGTCCGATCGGTGGCGTTGGCCAACCCCTGCACCACGCTCACCCGCACCGCCCCCCTCGCTACGTCGAGCACGGCCAACGCGACCGTCCCGCGCACCGCTCCCCGGTCAGATGACGGCTCGTACACTGGGAGATCTATATCGCGAACAGGGGCGTCGGCGGAGAGCACCACGCGATCGCTTGCGTATCGAACCCCGCGGTACTCGGTGCTGAGCACGAACACGCGAATGCCCCCGAGGGGGAGACTTGGGAACTGAAACCGGCCCGCGGCATCCGAGCTCACCGCCTGATCGGACGATGCGCCCCGTTCGACGATCGTGAGCCGGACGGGCTGATGGGCCACCGGGTGTTGTGGCGCAGTGCGATCGATGACCCGGCCCCGAATCTTGCCGTCGCCGGAGGCGCTGAGATCCGCGGGTCCCCCGAAGACACACGCAGCGACGGCGGCCCCGAAGATGGGCCACAGGACGCGCGTTAGCGTTCGCCCCCCGGCGTTCGTTCGATCGTGTCGCCGGGCCCAGCGCCCCCGGCCTGCTGCCGAGCCGTCGCGTCGCGCGCTCCGCCCCGTGCGCGCAGATGTATAGAATTGGTGGCGTTGCGAAGCGGAGCGAGCACCCACGCCGCGACCGCCGCGGCGAAGATGACCATCACCACGGCCGTCACGGCCCCTCTGACGTCAAAGCGCCCGCGGGCGCACCCGCGAGCGCGGTGGCGGGACGACGCTCAGGGAGCATCGCGATCACCGCTCCGGCGGTCAGCACGAGGCCGCCGGCCCAGATCCACATCACGAGCGGGTTCACGAGCAGGCGTAGGGTCGCCTCCCCTTCCCGCGTCCACGCCGCTAGGATCACGTACAGATCATTCGCCGGCGTGCTCCGAAGAGCGACGTCCGTGGTAGCTTCCGAGCTCGTGAGGAAGAGATTCCGGCTGGCGTCGAGCGGCCCGAGATCCCGCGCCCCCGCGAACGCGTGGAGCCGGGCGGTCACCACCAGCGCACCGTTGCGCGTCGCCTCTGAGATCCCCTCGTACCTGATCCGATACCGAGCCACTTGGACGGAGTCGCCCGGCCGGAGGGTCGCCACGCGCTGAGTGCTGAACACCGAGGATCCGGTGATCCCGGCAAAGACCAGCAGGATCCCGAGATGCACGACGTATCCGCCGTACCGCCTCCGATTCCCCATGACGAGCGCCCACAGCGCCGCCACGCCGCCGGTGTCCCCGTGGGTCCGGCGGAGCCGGATCCCTCGAATGAACTCGAGCGTGATGGTCGCGGCGACGAACCCGCACAGGGCGAATGCCAGCACCGCGCCGGGGGCCCGGACGCCGGCGGCGAGCAGCGCGAGCCCGAGGGACACGCCGGACGCGCCCGGGGCGAGGAAGTCGCGTCGAAGGTCCGACGCCGTCGCCCGCCGCCACGCCAATAGCGGTCCTACGCCCATCAACAGCAAGAGGAGCAGCGCCAGTGGTGAGATGACGTGATCGAAGAAGGGCGGCCCCACGTTCACCCGCCGTCCCGTGAGGGCCTCAGAGACCACCGGGAACACTGTTCCCAGAAACACGGCGAACGCGGTGGTGAGAAAGACCACGTTGTTCAAGAGAAACGCGCTCTCCCGAGAGAGCACTGCGTCCAGGTGGTTCCGGCTGCGGAGCGCTTCCCACCTCCACGCCAGCAGGGCGAACGCCGCGACCATGGCGAGCGCGAGGAACCCGAGGAAATACGCGCCCAGCGGCGATTGGGTAAACGAGTGGATGCTGCTGAGCACGCCGCTGCGTGTTAGGAACGTGCCGAAGATCGACAGCCCGAACGCAAGCACGACCAGGAGCGCGGTCCACTGGCCGAGCATCGCCCGGCGTTCCTGGATCATCACCGAGTGGAGAAACGCGGTGGCCACCAGCCACGGCATCAGCGCCGCGTTCTCCACGGGATCCCAGGCCCAATACCCCCCCCATCCCAACACGACGTAGGACCACTTCGCTCCGAACATCAGACCCATGCTCAGGCAGTACCATGCCCACAGCATCCAGCGGCGCGCCAGGAGCACTCCCGCCTCCTCGATCGCTCCGTCCGCCAGCGCCGCGACCACGATCGCAAAGGGCACGGTCAGGCCGACGAACCCGAGGTACAGCGTGGGCGGATGGATCGCCATCCATGGGTTGAGCAGCAGGGGGTTCATCCCCCGTCCATCCGCGGGCGGGAACGGCACCGTAACGAACGGCGAGGCCACCGCGACCAGCATGAAGAGGAAAAATGCCGAGACGGCAGCGCATACCCCGACCACCCCGGGGAGGAGCCGCGGTCGGTCCCGCCCGACGCTCCGGATGATCGCCAACGAGTACCCCGAGAGGATCAGCGCCCACAGCAACAGCGACCCTTCCATGCCGCCCCAGAACGAGGTGAGATCATACACCACGGCCTGGGCGTTGCTGACGTGGCTCGTCACGTACGCAAACGAATAGTCGCGCGCAAGGAGCGCGCCCGCCAGCACGACACCGGCGAGGGCCTCGAGCGCCGCGACCATCCAGACGGCTCGGACCGCACTCGTCACGAGCTCCGGCCGCCGGGATCGCGCCCCCAACCAGGCGGCCGCGAGAGCGTAGACGGCAAGAACGAGGGCGGAGGCGAGACCAAACCTGCCGAGATCAGCCACGCCGATTACCTCTGGCTCTGTGGATCAGCCGGGGAATACTTCGTCGGACATTTCGCCAGGAGCGTTGTGGCGGTAAAGGATCCATCGGAGAGGAGCGCGCCCTCGACCACGACCTGGCGGCCCGCGCTGAAGATGTCAGGAATGACCCCGCTGTAGTGAACCGGAATGGCATCCGTCCCGTCGGTGACGCTGAAGCGGAGGTGCTGGTGCGAGGGGTCCCATGCGATCGACCCCGGGACCACCGTGCCGCCAAGGCGCACCCGCGCCTGCGCGGCGGCCCCCGTCCTCCCCCGCAGCTCTCCCACGGTCACCCAGTAGGTGGCCCCCTGCTGGATCCCCCCGTAGACGAGGTAGGCGAGCGCGAAGACGAACACGGCGACCCCCGCGACAAAGACCACGGGCCTGCGCCGGAATGTCATGGACGCCCCGCGCGAGAATGGCCCGAGGCCGACGGAGACGGCGGCGCGGTCTTCTGTAACCTCTCGCGCAGCGTGTGCACTTCGCGGGCCAGCGCTTGGCTCCTTCGACCCAGGGCGTAGAGGTACAGAAAGATGCCGATCCACACCGCGGCAAAGGCCCAAAACAAGTAGGTCATGGAGGGACTTCGCCGGCGGCCAGCGCCGCGACCTCAGCCTCCAACAGCCCGATCGCAAGGCGCGCGCGAAACAGAGTCCAGTAGAACAAGCTCCACGCGACGAGCCCAGCAGCAAGCGCCCACACCATCGAGGGCGCCAGGCCGATGCTGCGCGATGTGAAGATCACCGGGGACAAGGCGCGGAGATACCGGGCCGAGAGCCATACCAGCGGCACATCGACAAACCCCACGATCGCGAACACGGCGGCGAAGCGGGCGCGCCGCACGTCCTCTCCGGCGGCGCCCCGCAGCACCAGATACCCCACGTAGACGAGCCACAAGATCAGGTAAGTCACCAGCTGGGGATCCCACGTCCACCACGTGCCCCACACGGGACGCGCCCACAGCGAACCGGTCACGATCACCAGGGTGCTGAACAGGACTCCGATCTCCGCGGCCGCCGCCCCCACCTCGTCCCACTCGCGCCGGGCGGTCCTGAGATACTGGATCCCAGCCCAACACGCGTGCCCGAACGCGACGAACCCGATCCACGCCAGGGGAAGGTGGACGTAAAAAATGCGCTGGATGTCCCCCATGACCGCCTCGGGTTGGGCGAACACAAATGCGCCGTAGAGGGCGATGAGCATCGTGCCACCCGTGATCGACGCGAGCGCGGTGTCGCGGGACCGGATCACTTACTCCTCCACCACGTAGGCAAACAGCCACATGCCGAGCATCCCAAAAATGATATCAACCGCCCCCAGCAGTTTCAACGAACGTAAGAGTTCGGTAAGTCCACGATCGTCGAGCACTGCCCCGATCCCGGCGAGCGAGAGCATGATCACCGGGAGCGCGACTGGCAGCAGCAAGATCGGGAGCAGCACTTCCCGCAGCCGGGTCGCCGACGTCATCGCCCCAAGCAGCGTTCCGATCGCCGTGAACCCGACCGCGCCGAGCACCAGCGGGAGGGAGAGCCACATGAGGTGCCGACCGACGTCGGCGGTGAACAAGACGGCGGTCGCCACGACCACAACGATCTGAAGAATGAGCACCACGACCAGGTTCGCCCCGCATTTGCCGAGGTAGAGGAGGCTCCGACTGACCGGGGTCATCAACAGCCCTTGGAGGGCCTGCCCCTCCTGTTCGATGGCGTGCGCGCGCGCCAGCCCCAGCGTCGCCGCAAACGACACCGTCACCCACACCACGGCGGGGGCGGCGGCCGTCCCGAGACGGGAAGACGGGCCCAGGGCAAGGTTCTGGATCACGAGCGCCAGAAACGCGACGAGGCCCATCGACGTGACCAGTTCTCTGGTGCGGGCTTCGATCACCAGGTCTTTCCAGATCAGAGCGCCGAGGGTCCTCACCGATGATCCCCGGCGATCGCCTCACCGTACCACGCGCGCAACGCCTCCGGATCCATCCCCGCAAGCGCGCTCGGGGCGGTGAGGCGGCCCCCCGCGAGGACGGCAGCATCGTCGGCGACGCGGAGCGCTTCGGCCGCGCTGTGGGTGGTCATGACCGTCGCCCCCCCATCCCGGCAAAACTCCCGGAGCGTCCGGCTGAGGTCCTCGGCACCCCCGGGGTCCAGGCCGGTGAAGGGCTCGTCGAGCAGCAGGACCGCCGGACGATGCAGGAGCGCGCGGGCGAGGGCGGCCCGTTGCTGGCTCCCTCGGGATAAGCTACGAACGAGGGCTGCCGGCTGGTCGATCCCCATCAGGTCGCAGACGCCGGCGGCCCGTTCGTATCCATCAGGTAGGTTGTACAAGATGGCAAGAAGGCGCAGGTTCTCGCCCACGCTGAGCCCGCCGTACAGCATCGGTTCGTGGCCAACGAATCCGATCCGGCGCCGGACGGAGGGATCTGTGAATGGATCATCTCCGTGGATCCGGACCCGCCCCCGGCGCGGACGCAACGCCGCCCCGAGCACGCGGAGAAGGGTCGATTTCCCTGAGCCGTTGGGACCGAGAATCGCGAGGCACCGTCCAGCGGGCACCTTGAGGGTCACGCTGCGGAGCACCGGCGCGCGCCCGTAACTCCGCCAAAGGTCTTCGGCGTACACCGCGTCCCGGTCGCCGGCCACCTCAGGCCGGTGCGGTCGAAGCGGCGGCCAACGCGCTGAGGCGGGCGGGGTCGAACAAGAAGAATGGATACCCCCGATAGGTCGCCGCCACTTCCGCCGAGGATCGGCCGAGGGTCGCCTGCTTCGTCTGCAGCCGGTGGATCTCGTCCGCAAGGCCCTGCGCAAGCTGCGCGTTGATCTCGCGGATCTGGTGCGTGGCCGCCCGGCGCTCGGCCCCCGGGCGCATCTGCTCGACCGCCCGGATCAGCGACCATTTCTGGTCGATCAGCCGGCGCTGGGCTTCCGACGGGGAGGCGAGCGACCGCTCGGGATTGTGCTGCAGATCCATCAACCGGCGTTCGAGCGCCCGTCCGTCCTCGACGGCGCCGCCGGTGCCCGCGAGCGGCAGCATGAGGGTCGCGGTCGCAACGACGTAGGGTGGTGGCGCGCACCCGAACACCTCGCCGATCACCGCATTGGTCGCGCGGTCGTAGCGGGCTCCGCCAACGCCGTGGATGAACAGATCCGCGAGACACAGCCGGGCGAACATCGTGAACGTGAGCGCTTTGGGCCGGATGCGTACGCCGGACGCGCGCAGCGCCTCCACCCCCGCCCGGCCCGCCGGCAGGTCCAGTAATGTGTCGGCCGGCGTCCGCAGCTGCAGCCGATCGCTATCCCGGTGGACAAAGAGACTGACCCGCCTCCCCCCGCGCACGATCCAAAACGGCGCCTCTTCGTACCCGTCCGCCGACTCGAGGTTCGGGAACGGGTTGGCGGCCGACCGCAGGCGATGGAGGCGACGGTACTCGTCTAGGCTCGCGTTATACCGCCTTCGGAATCCAGAGGGATCCTGCAACAGATGCAGGGCAAAGGCGGCAAACTCCGGGGTCTCGGAGAGGGCGGAGACGGCCACCTCTGCGTAGCCGGGGGGGGCCGCGGTGGCCTCATACATCCGCCGCGCGCCGGCGAGGAACTGGCCGAGGGTGCCGGCATGCGTCCGCGCCCGCGCGGCCCCCGCGACGAAGGTCTCGAAGCACGCGCGCATCTCGCCCGCCGCGACGGTGCCGAGGTGGCGGCGCACCCGGCCGCAAAACGTTTGCCACTGTCCCTCCGTTGGGGCGGGCGCCGCCTCGAGCGACACGTCGCCCGGCAGATCGAGGAGCGTCTCGGTGTGCCGCGTGAGCTGGTCTCCTTGGGAGGGGATCTCCGCGGTGATCGGCCCGGGGGCGTCGTTGTCGACGAGCAGGTAGAGCCCGCTCATGTCCAAATGTTGGCATAGGCGAGTGAGGAGAAAAAACTTGAACCAGACGCCGGGGTGGAAGAACACCGGCTGGTGTCCCATGACGACGAGCCGAGCGGCGGACGACAGCGCATCCGGCGGGACCCCCGCGATCGACAACGCGCGCGCCCGCACCTGTTCGCGGAACTCCCCGAGCGGGGTTCCGAGAATCTCGGCGCCCCCCCAGCCCCCGCGCAGCGCCTGGTCCAGAATCGCCGGCAGGCGTTCCACCGGCGGATCGATGAGCACCTCGCCCGAGCGCTCCGGCACCTTGTACGCGGTCGGGGCCGGCGACGCCCGCTGGATCACAGCAGATCCTCGAGACTGCGGAGGCCGAGCGCTTCCTTGCTGGCGAACGGTTCCCCGTACGGCCGGCGGATGCGTGTGCCCCAGTACCCGGCCACGGTGCGGATCGCGTCGAGGACGGCGGCGTTGCCGCGCTCCTCGTTAAACTGTGAGCGGTAGCAGGCGATGGCGTCCATCTTCTGTTGAATCTGGTCGGAGATGTCGAGGACAAACGCGGGGGCGACGTGGAGCCGGTAGTGCGTACAGAAAAAGTGCAGGATCCGCCGTGGGTAGTGGGGATCGCCCCGCATCTCGGTCTTCGTGAGCTTCGCGTAGAACCGGGCCGCTTCGCCGAGGTGTTCCGCGGCGATGTGGTCGGGGTGCGCGTCCACACCGTAAGGGAGGAACACGATCTCGGGGCGCACCTCGCGGATGACCTCCGCGACGGCGACGCGGTTCTCCACGGTATCCATGAGATACCGGTTCGGCAACGGAAGAGTGATCCGGCGCTCCACACCCAGCGTCTGCGCCGCGGCCTCGCTCTCGGTCCGCCGAATATCCGGCGAGCCCATCGGGGTTGGCTCGCCGTCGGTGAGATCGAGGATGGTGACGCGATGCCCCCGCTGCACGAACGCCCCGATCGCACCACCCATTCCAATCTCGACATCATCGGGATGCGCGCCGATCACGAGGAATTCCGCCATCGGCTCACCTCCCGGTCGATGATGGACAAGTAATAGGTCCGGCGCGTCGCCGGATCGTCCAGGCCGCCCCAGAATCGGCGGTCGGGGTTCTTGTAGATGCGCGGAACTGGGATCTCCTTCACCGTCAGCCCGAGCCGGGCCGCCTGCAGCCACACCTGCAGGGGGAGGCCGTAGGACCGTTCGTCGAGTTGCATCCGCGCGAGGCCCGCGACGCGGTACGCCTTGAACCCGCACCACGCATCGGTCAGATGATACCCGGTGAGGTCGTTGACGATCCGGGTCACCTCGGCATTGAGTTGCTGCCGATCGGGGGGCGCCGGGTCCTGCACGAACGACGCATCAGGATGGTAGCGGCTCCCCGAGACGATGTCAACGGCCCGGGCCGCCTCCACAAACTCGGGGATCAGCCGGGGCTCGTGCTGCAGGTCGCAGTCGATCGTCACCGCGACATCGTACCCCGCCCGCACCGCGTACCCGAATCCATCGATCAATGACTGGCCGTACCCCTCGTTCTGCGCGTGGGTCATCACCAGGACACCGGGCCGGCTCCGCTCGAGGATGCGGGCGGACCCATCGGTGGATCCGTCGTTCACGACGAGGATCTCCGCGGTCGTGCGACGCCGGACCTCTCCCAGCACCTCCGCGAGGGTCTCCTCCTCATTGAACAACGGCATGATGACGATCGAACGCATTACCAAGACAACGCCGGTGCCCCCGGCGGTATGCCCCGCCAGAGGCTTACCGGAGGGCCTCGGATCGAAGGGACCCCTGGGGGCGCCTCACCCGTGCCGGAGGCGCTCCGCGGCCGCGCGCGCGAAATACGTGAGGATGAGATCAGCTCCGGCGCGGCGGATCGCGAAGAGCACCTCCATCATCGCCGCCTGCTCGTCGATCCAGCCGCGAGCGGCAGCGGCCCGCAGCATCGCGTATTCCCCGCTGACGTTGTAGGCCGCCGTCGGCAGGCCGAACGTCGTCTTCACCCGTGCGAGGACGTCGAGGTAGAGGAGTGCCGGCTTTACCATGACGATGTCGGCGCCCTCTTCGATATCCGCCCGTACCTCGCGGAGCGCTTCGTCGACGTTGCCGGGATCCACCTGGTAGCCGCGGCGATCGCCAGACTGGGGTCGAGATTCCGCCGCCTGCCGGAACGGCCCGTAGAACGCCGACGCGTACTTGACCGCGTACGCCATGATGGCGACGTTCTGATGCCCGTGCTCGTCGAGGGCCCGCCGGACCGCGCCCACCTGGCCGTCCATCATCCCCGACGGTGCAACAAAATCCACCCCCGCGTCGGCGTACGAGACCGCAATGCGCGCGTAGGCCTCAAGCGTGGTGTCGTTGTCGACCGCCCCACCCTTGAGGAGACCGCAGTGTCCGTGATCGGTGTACTCGCACAGACAGAGGTCCCCCATCAGGACGAGCCGATCCCCGAACTCGGCCCGCACTGCCCGCATCGCCTGCTGGACGATCCCATCCGGGTCCCACGCGGCGGTGCCCTCGGCATCCTTGCGCGCGGGGATCCCAAACAAAAGGACCGCCGGCACGCCGAGCTCGGCGTGCACGCCGCAGGTCTCGACGAGGCTCGACACCGTGTGCTGGTGTTGCCCCGGCATCGCCTCGATGTCCACCGGCCGCGACACACCCTCCTTCACGAAGAGGGGGGCAATGAGGTGGTGTGGCGCAAGCGTGGTCTCGCGGACCATGGCGCGGATCGGCTCGGTCCGCCGAAGCCGGCGCGGACGGCTATACGGGAAGGATGTCATGTCTCTACTCCTATCGGTCGACGGCGGTGACCGCGCGGCCCAACCGCCCGCGCAGGGCGTCCACCAACCCCGGAATCGTGTAGACCTCTGCGATGAGACCCACGGACAAACCGCACTCCTGCGCGGCGGCCGCGGTGACCGGCCCGATGCAGGCGATGATCGCATCCCCAAGCACGCGCGATCCCTCTGCGCCGGCGAGTTCGACGAAGTGTCGGACCGTCGAAGGGCTGGTGAACGTCACGGCGTCGATGGTCCCGTGGAGCAACCGCGTCCGCGCCCCGGGGTCCTGCGCGCGCTCCAACTCGACCCGGTAGACGGGGACGACATCAACCACGGCGCCGAGCGCCCTCAATCCGTCAGGCAGCACCGCGCGCGCGGCGGCCGCGCGCGGCAGCAATATCCGGGCCCCGCGCACCTCCTGCGCGCGCTCGCCAAATGCCTCGAGCAACGCCTCGGCGACGAACCTGGCCGGCGCCACCGACGGTCGGAGCCCATGCGCGAGCAGGGCCTGTGCTGTGGCAGGCCCGATCGAGGCGATGCGGAGCCGGCCGAGCAGCGACGCGTCTCCGCCGCGTATCCTGAGGCGATCGGCGAATTGCGTGACCGCGTTTTGGCTCGTGAACACCGCCCACTGATACCCGGCAAGCCGGTCGATCGCCCGATCGACGGGGCCGTAGTCGTCCGGGGGCACGATCCGGATCGCGGGGACCTCGATGACCTCGGCGCCGTCCGCCTCGAGCAGCGCGCTGAGGCGGTGCGCCTGCGCGCGGGCGCGAGTCACGACGATCCGGCGCCCGGACAGCAGGCCGTTCCCGGTCACAAGACTTCCCTTCGCGTTCCCGCCACCGCGCCCACAGCGCGGATGCCGTCCAACACGCTCCCTGCGTGCATGAGAAGAGTCTCGGCCACTGCTGCGCCGAGTTGCGCGGGCGCCTCGACGGGCCCGCTCGCGCGATGCCGGTGGACGGTGGTGCCGTCGATCGACGCCACCAGCCCTTCGAGGACCATCACCCCGCCATCGACCGTGGCGAGCGCGGCGGCCGGCGCCCGGCACCCGCTCCCCAGGCGCGCGACAAACGCCCGCTCCGCTTCCACCGCCGCCTGAGTCGGTGGATGATTGATGCGGCGCACCAGATCGATCAGGGGTTGATCTGAGCGGCGCACTTCGACGGCGATCGCCCCCTGAGCGGGTGCCGGCAGCATCACCTCGGAGGACAGCCACTCGCTGACCCGGCTCTCCCACCCCATGCGAATCAGCCCGGCGCCTGCTAGGCACAGGGCATCGCACGCTCCGCGATCGAGTTTGGCGAGGCGCGTATCGATGTTTCCGCGGATGGACACCGGCTCCAGATCCGGACGCCGATGAAGGATCTGCGCGCTTCGCCGGACGCTGCTCGTGGCCACGCGGGCGTCTGCCGGCAGGGTCGCAAGCCGGTACCCGGCGCGGGCGATCAGGACGTCCCTCGGGTCGGTCCGCGGAGGACATGCGGCGAGGCAGAGATCCCCGTGTACCTCGGTTGGCAGATCTTTGGCGCTGTGCACGGCCAGATCGCATCGGCCGTCGAGGAGCGCCGCCTCGAGCTCCTTGGCGAAAAAGCCAATCCCCTCCATCTGCTCGAGCGGAACACCAGGGGCGCGATCGCCCGCCGTCTGAATCACGACCACCTCGAGGACGACGCCGGGCACGCGTGCGCGCAGCGCCTGGATGACGAGCTCGGTCTGCCGCAGGCTCAGGCGGCTGCCGCGCGTGCCGACACGCAGCCGCCTCTCGCTCACCCCCGTCCCCCACGCGGGCCGCTCACCATCCGAGTACGCGACGCTTCGGAGGCTTCCATCATCGATTGGAGGGCGCTCTCGAGGAACGCATCGGTATCCCGCATGGCTCGGACTCGATCGCTCCCGCCTTCGCGCGAGCCTGCCAGCGCCTCGGTCACGTGCATTTTGAAACGCAGGAATACCTCGGTCGATTGCGCGGGGGTGATCCCCCACGCAGCCACGGTCCGCCCGAGCGCCGCACCGGCACGACGCGCAGCGGCGAGGTGACGTGGCCGCGCGGGCCGGCCCGCGATATACGATGCCACGATCTGCATCAACTCCGCGCAGTACCCTCGCACGCGGGCCCGGGACGACTCAGGGATTCCGTCATACCAGGGGCGGGTCGCCAGCCACTGCCGCGGGCCCATTGTCCGCCCGGCGGGTGTGCCGGAGAGGACCGCGGCCGGAGGCGCGTTCTCCTGGACGAGCGCATCGAGGTCCCCGAGATCAAAGCGCCGGTGGCCGCCCGGAGTCCGAAAGACGCGCACCTTCCCGGCGTCGGCCCATCCGCGCAACGTTGTGACGTCGACGCCGAGGAACTCCGCCGCTTCCCCAAGGGTCAGCCAGCGGGCGCGGCCCGCCTTGACGGTGGTCACATTCTAGGTGATTCTAGGGAATTCTATGGAATCCCCCTGGAAGGAGGCGTCAGGGTGATCGCTTATCGCCGCTTGCGTGCCGGTCGAGCGGCTTTCCTGGCCGCCGTCCGCCGAGAGCCGCGTGCAGGCGCCCGCCGACGCCCCGCTGCAGCGCGCTGCACACGGGCGCGGCCGCGCAGTCGGAGGGTCGGAGACTTGGTCTCGCCGGGGGCGGAGAAACTGGACGGCTCGTACCACCCCCACTCACGGCAGGCGACGCAGCGAAGGTACACCACACCTCCAGGCCGCTGCGCCGCCGTCTGCGTCTGGCCACAGGATACGCACAGGTACTGCCACGAAGCCATCGTTGACCCCCCCTAGAGCAGTTTCGTCCCGTTGATCTGCAGCTTGAACGCGCACCCGAGCAATTTCGCCGCGTGCCGGCACATCACCATACGCGGCAGGAAGATCTCAAAGTACTCCATCACTTGGGACGTATCGATGGTCAGTTCCAGCGTGATCGTGCGGGCCCCCTCGTCCACGCGGAGGAACGAGTGCTCGACCGCATAGTTCACCCGGTCGTGGATGTCGAAGGTGACCGGGTCGGGGTTGCGGACTCGCGTGCGATGCACATCGGACTTGTCGGAGATGATCAGCGCGGCGCCCACGTCGCTCACCGGTTCGCCGGTCTGCTCCTCGTGATTGCCGATCGCGCCCATCACGATCGCCTGCTCGACCGGATCCATCCCGAGGCGGTTGAGGATATCCCTCGCGAGAATCGCGCCGGTGTGCTCATGGCTTACCCGCCCCACGAGGTTGCCGATATCGTGGAGATACCCCGCGATTCCACCCAGCTGAACGGTCCGCTCGTCGCGTCCCAGCCTGCGGAGCACGTTCCCGGAAATACTGGCGACAAGATTGGCGTGGCGGACGCCGTGCTCGGTGTACCCGATGGCGCGCGTGTACTCGTCGGCCTTCACGATGTACGCCTCGACCTCTCGATCTCGCTTGACCTCGTCGAGGGTCAGCGGGCGGCCCGCCGCGCGCGGCGTCTCCGGTCCGGCCGTGCGGCCGCCGCTCACGAGGCGGCGCCCCCGCGCTTCACCAAAGATTGCACGGCGGCGCGATCTGCCCGAACCCGCACGTTCTGCGCGAGCTCCAGCGTGATGTCGTTGTCCTTCACGTCGAGGATAATGCCGTACAGGCCGCCGCGGGTCAACACCCGGTCGCCCTTCTTAAGACGTCCCAGCATCTCGCGGTGCCGTTTCTGCTGGGCCTGCTGCGGCCGGATGAAGAGAAAATAGAAAACCAGGAAGACGCCGATCAGAGGGAAGAGCCCCACAATTTGGGCCAGCGCCTGCTGGGCGTTCACGTCACCCCTCCGACCGTGACAGAGTTCCGGGGGGTTCTGCGACATCGGGGGGATTCCCTCTCGCGCGGCCCGGTGCGTAACGGGCCAGCGCCTCGCGGCTCCAGGCGCCGAACCGATCTTCGCAGATCGCCTGCCTGATCGCCTCCTCCAGCCGCCCCATGAACACGAGGTTGTGGAGGCTGACCAAGCGCGGGCCCAGCATCTCCCCGGCCTTCACCAAGTGCCTCAGGTAGGCGCGCGAGTAGTGCCGGCAGGCCGGGCACGGGCATTCGCGTTCGATGGGCGAGAGGTCCTCGGTGTACTGCGCCTGCCGCAAATTCATCGGGCCCAACGCGGTGAGCGCCGTTCCAGTCCGCCCGACCCGGGTCGGTAAGACGCAGTCGAACATGTCCACACCCCGCCGTACGGCCTCGAGCACGCTCGGGGGCGATCCCACGCCCATGAGATACCGCGGGGTGGCGACGGGGAGGCGCTCTGTGACCGCCGCGACTAGGTCGTACATGTCCCCCTTGGCTTCGCCGACGGAGAGCCCACCGATAGCGTAGCCGGGAAAGTCGAGCGCGGCTATCTCATCGGCGGCCCGGCGGCGAAGCGCCACATCGAATCCACCCTGGACGATGCCGAAGAGGGCCTGATCTTCCCTCCGGCGGGCGGCCTTGGCCCGGCGGGCCCAGAGGACGGTGCGGCGGTGGGCTTCGAACACATCCATCGTGTCGGCCGGAAAGCCGAGGCACACGTCGAGCGGCATGATGATGTCCGCGCCTAGATGCTCTTCGATCTCGATCACGCGTTCCGGCGTGAACGTCACCTCCCGGCCATCGATCGGAGACCGAAACCGGACGCCCTCGTCGGATACCTTGCGCAGGTGGGGAAGGCTGAACACCTGATAGCCGCCGCTATCGGTGAGCAGGGGACGCTCCCAGTGCATGAACACGTGCAGTCCACCGGCGCGGGCGATCAGCTCGGCGCCTGGGCGGAGCGAGAGGTGAAACGTGTTCGCCAGCACGATCTGGGCGCCCGCGTCCCGGACTTCTTCCGGGGTGAGCGCCCGCACGGTCCCATGGGTCCCGACCGGCATGAACACCGGCGTCCTGACGGTCCCGTGGGGAGTGTGGAGGACGCCTGCCCGGGCGCCCGTCTCTCGATCGGTATGGATGAGTTCGAAGCGAAACGGCATGGGTCAAGAGTATAGCACACGAGGTTCGTTCGGCGGCCGGCGGCGCCCCTCGCTCATCGGCGGCGCGGCGGCCCCGACGCGCTATGAACGGAGACAATTGGGCATCTGGGAATTTGGATGCAGCTCTCCGTCGTCGTGCCCGCGCACAATGAGGGTGATCGAATCTTCGAGGATCTCCTCGAGATTGCCGATACCCTGAGATCATTTTCCACCTCCTGGGAGATCATCCTCGTGGACGACGGAAGCCGCGACGCGACCCGCGGGCAGGCTATCAAGGCCCGGGCGCATATCCCGGGGCTGCGGATCTTCTCGTACCAGGAAAACCGGGGCAAGGGATACGCGCTGCGGCATGGCGCCGGTCACGCTCGGGGCGACCTCGTCGCATTCCTGGATGCGGACCTCGAGCTTCACCCCAAACAGCTACCCGTGTTCTTAGACATCCTGCATCGAGACCGCGCGGATCTTGTCGTCGGGTCGAAGAGACATCCGGAGTCTCCCCCTCCGGCGGCGAGCCAGTCGTTTCCGTTGTCCCGGCGGATCTTAAGCGCATGTTACTTCCTGCTCGTAAAGCAGATGTTTCATCTGCCGGTCCGGGACACTCAGGCGGGGCTCAAGCTGTTTCGACGACACGTGCTGCAGGACGTGTTGCCGAAGGTTCGGACGACCCGGTTCACGTTTGATCTCGACGTGCTCGTCAACGCGCACCGAGCCGGCTACCAAGTGGCCGAGGCTCCGGTCGTCGCTCGATTTCTGCGGGCGTCGAGTCGGCTGACGCTGCGCGATGTGGTGCGCATGTGGGTCGATACGCTGGCGTTGTATTCCCGTGTGCACATGCGTGGCGTGCACCACCACCGAGAGACCCGTCCCGGCGTTGACAAATCTCTTTGGGCGCGCGCGTCCAAGCACCGATAGGCCCGCGGGCCCCGCGGGAGACACGTCTCGGCCACCAGGTGTTCCCATGAACGAATGCGGCGGCAGAGCGCGGCGGACGGGCGGGATGCGCGCCGTGCTCGCCGCGCTCGGGATGTATCTAGGCCTGTCCTTGGCGTTCTTCGGATGGCCGGTCCTGGGTCACCTCTCCCGCGCGTATGTCGGATCCGGGATCGATCCGTCCCTCGCGATGTGGGCGCTGGTCTGGTGGCCTTACGCCGTGCGGCATGGGCTCAATCCATTCTTCACGGACCGGCTCTGGGCGCCGCAGGGCGCCAACCTGGCGTGGATGACCGGAGTGCCCGGCGCGAGCCTGCTGGCCGCCCCGATCACGCTGTGGGCGGGCCCGGTGGCGGCCTACAACGTCCTGGCCTTGCTGGCCCCGGCGCTCGCCGCCCTGGCGACGTTCTTAGTCTGCCGGCACCTCACCAAGGATTTCTGGCCCTCGGTTGTGGCCGGGTGTCTCTTTGGGTTCTCTCCCTACGAGATGGGCCACCTCCGAGGCCATCTGAACCTCATGCTCATCTTCTTGATTCCCCTCGCCGTCTATCTCGTGCTCCTCCGGCTCGACAAGGTCATCAAGCCGTGGGCATTTGTCGCGCTCCTCGGGTTGGTGCTGTGGATGCAGTTCCTGCTCTCCAACGAAGTCTTCGCTACCTTGAGCGGCTTCGGCCTGGCCGCCTTGGGCCTGGCGTACCTGCTCCTGGCCCCGGATCTCAGGCCACGGCTCCGATCGCTGGGCGTCTTGATCCTGGGCGCCTACGGCATCGCGGTGGTCGCGTTGAGCCCGTATCTCCATGCCATCGTCGTCCGGGGGATTCCGCGGATTCCGGTGAGCGACCCCGAAGCCTATCCATCGGATTTGCTGAACTTTCTGATCCCGACTCCCCTCACGCTCGTCGGAGGGTCTGCGCTTGAACCCATCACGCGAGCGTTCAGCGGCAACTACGGGGAAGAAGGCGCGTACCTGGGCGTCCCGCTCCTGCTGGTGATCGCGCTGTTCGCCCGGTCCCACTGGCGGCGACGGGAAGGAAAGTTCTTGGTCTTCACCCTGGGGCTCGTCGCGCTGGCGTCGCTGGGGCCCACCCTGCATGTCGCCGGTCAACGCCTCGTCGCGCTTCCCTGGAGGCTCGTCCTCTTTGTACCGGTCATCAATAATGCCCTGCCGGGACGTTTCTCCGCCTACATCTCCTTCGTCGTCGCCGTCATCGTGGCGACCTGGTTGAGCACCGCCGGAGCCGTCGCGCGGAAGAAATGGGCGCTCGTCTCCCTCGGGGCGATCTGCCTCCTGCCGAACCTGGGGTATCCCGGCTGGGCCACCCCCGCCGCGACCCCGTCGTTCATCACCGACGGACTGTACCGAGCGTACCTCCACGAAGGGGAGACCGTCCTGGTCATCCCGTACGGAGCGAACGGCAACAGCATGCTCTGGCAGGCCGACGCGGCGATGTATTTCCGCATGGCCGAAGGCACGGGCACGGGAAGCTTGTCGCGAGATTTCTTCCGGTGGCCCATCAACTACACGTTTTATTCTGGACGCCTCATTCCCGGCTACGCCGCTCAGGTGAAGGCCTATCTCGCGGCGCACGGTGTCCAAAAAGTCATGGTCGTTGACGGAACCCCCGGCCCCTGGCGGCAGTTGTTCGCGAGCCTCGGGACGGCACCTGTGAGGATCGGGGGCGTCTCGCTCTACCAGGTGCCGCCGCAAGTCCTGGCCACGGTCGGACCATTGACGCCGCTGGAAATAGAGAAGCAATCCAACCTGGCGCTTGCCGCATTGTTGATCGAGGCCGCCGACTATTACCTCTCTCGCGGCATCCCGCTCGCCGAACTCACCCCGCTCGATGCGGAGCGGCGGGGGTTGCTTCCGGCGTACTGGGGAGGGTATGCGGCATCCGAGGTCAATACCCGCCAAGGGTTGGAGTTCTCGACCCGGACCGGCCTCCGGCTCGGGCCATGGGAAGACGACACGGTCGGCGTTGGTCTCATCGCTTCCGGCCAGACGATCGGACCGCTCGTCGCACGCTACGAGTCCGTCGCCGAGCGGATCTACTTCCCGTATCCGCAACCGTTTCGAGGGGATCTCGCGCGCGGGCAGGGCGTGCTGTTAATGGTGTTCAGCCGTCACGGCATCCGAGAAGCGGCCGCCGCGCCACACTGATCCGGGCGAGATCGTTCGATTCGACCACTCCGATGGGTCAGAGGATCAGCATCGCGTCCCCGAAGCTGTAGAAGCGGTAGTGTTCCCGGATCGCCTCCGCGTACGCGCGGAGGAGGCGCTCCCGACCGGCAAACGCGCTCGCCAGCATCACGAGCGT
>DASSXJ010000009.1 GCA_035703895.1 bacterium
CTTCATGGAGGATTTCTCCGGGGAACGATGAACAGGTGATCGATTGCGACTGGCCCCAGTCTTCCACCCTAGTGACCGGCGAACGCACGACGAAGAATGGAGTCGCACCCCACGGGGAACACGTTCGCGATCGTCAACCAAAAGGGCGGTGTCGGGAAGACTACGACCGCCGTCAATCTGAGCGCCGCGCTGGCGTTTCTCGGACACCGTATTCTTCTCGTTGATCTCGACCCCCAAGGCAACGCGACGAGCGGAGTCGGTATCGAAAGAGCCGGCCTGCGAATGTCGATTTATGATGTTCTGGTCGGCGGGGATCCGATGTTCCACGTGATCCAGCCCACCGCCCACGACCACCTTGACATTGCCCCGTCCGACGCCCGGCTCGCCGGCGCTGAGATCGAGCTGGTCCCCGCGATTGCGCGCGAAACAAAGCTCAGAAACGCGCTACGAGCCGTGCGTGAGATGTACGACGTGCTCATGATCGATTGTCCCCCATCATTGGGTCTTTTGACCATAAATGGCCTCACCGCGGCAGACGGCTGCCTGATTCCCATGCAGTGCGAGTACTACGCGCTCGAGGGCCTCTCGTCGCTGCTGACCACGGTTGAGCTCATCCGGCGGCACCTCAATCCTGACCTCACGATCGCGGGGGTTCTGCTGACGATGGTCGACAGCAGGACGAAACTCTCAGATCAGGTCGCCGGTGAGGTGAGGCGCCACTTCGGGTCACAGGTCTATGAATCCGTGATCCCGAGGAGCGTTCGGCTCGCCGAGGCGCCCAGCTATGGGCAGCCGATTACGTGCTACGCGCCGGACTCAAAGGGCGCTGAGGGATATCTCAGCCTGGCACGAGAAGTGGCTGGGCGGATTGGGCTTGGGCCAAAGCGTCCGGCGACCGGTCTCGTCGAGGTGCCGGTGGGGATGGCGGCCGCATCATCTTCTGAATCGGGAGGAGACGAACGTCATGATTAAACGAGGACTGGGCCGTGGGCTCGGCGCGTTGATCCCCGGTGCGGACGTTGAGCGGCTGTCTGGGATGGTCCAAGACCTCGATGTGTCATTGATTGCGCCCAATCCGTATCAGCCGAGGCATGACGTCACAGGCCCGGAGTTCGACGAGCTCGTCGCCTCGATTCGTCGGCACGGAGTGCTTCAGCCGGTGGTTGCACGGCCGACCGAGAGCGGATACCAGATCGTCGCCGGCGAGCGGAGGTTCAAGGCGGCTCAGGCTGCGGGGTTGGCAACGATTCCGGCTGTGGTCCGCGAGATCTCCGATCGAGAGGCGCTTGAGGTTGCCCTGATCGAAAACCTGAGGCGGGAAGACCTGAACCCGATGGAGCGGGCGCGGGCCTACGTTAGGATGAGCGAGGAGTTTGGGCTCACCCAGGAGGAGATCGCCGATGCCATCGGGGGGAGCCGGTCGTCGATCGCCAACACGGTGAGGCTCCTCGACCTGCCCGATGAGGTACAGCAGGCTATCGATCTTGGGAGGCTCACAGAGGGGCACGGTCGCGCCCTGCTCGCGGTTACCGACCGGAAGCGCCTGCTCGAGCTCTGGGCACACGTCGAGAGGCATGGGCTCTCGGTCCGTGAGACCGAGGTCATGGTCAAGGCTGCCGCCCGGAATGTTTCACGTGAAACAATGGTCCGCAGGCCTGCCGCAAAGGATCCAGTCCTGGCCGACCTCGCGGTTCGGCTCCAAGACCGCTATAGGACCAATGTAAGCATTCTGACGAAAGGCAAGAAAGGGACCATTCAGATCAACTACTATTCGGCCGAAGACCTCGAGAGGCTGATCGACCTGCTGCTCAGATAATCAAACCGTTGTCACGAACTCCGCGTCCCGCTCTTCTCCCTTAACCGTAGAGAGGAGCCTTGCGATCGCTTTGGCGAGCCTCTTGATACCCTCCGCGGCAATCTCTTCAGGGTTGTCGGCAAACGAGATTCGGAGCCCTGAGGGCGGAGGCACGTGTGGCAGGCAGAGATCGCCCATTGCGCAGGCCACCCCCTCCTTGAGGCCCTCCTCGAACACATCTTGGGCGGACAAGCCATCAGGCAGCTGGATCCACATATTGAAGCCTGCCGTTGGATGAGTCCACCCGATCTCTCGCGGCATGGTTTCCTTCAGGACACGCAGCATGGCGTCTCTCCGGCGCCTGTAAGTCTCCCTGGCAGTCCTGAGATCGCGGACATACTGACGAGACGAGAGGTACCTCCACAGTGTCCGCTGGATGAGCGGAGAAGTGAACCGATCTGCCAGCAATTTCGCCTCGATGAGCCTTGCCAGGATGGGGCCGTGGGCCACGACGCATCCGACGCGCAGCCCCGGGATCACCGTCTTTGAAAACGACAGCACGAAGATGACGTGGCCTGATGTGTCGTGGGCCTTGATCGCCTGAGGAGCCTCACCGTCATAGGCGAACTCGCTGCAGATGTCGTCCTCAAAGATGAGCATGTTGTGCCGGCGCCCCAGCGCAGCCAGCTCCCTACGCCGGTCTTCGCTCATGGTAGTCCCGGTCGGATTATGGGCGGTGGGGATGGTATACAGGAGGCGCGGCCGGTAACGCTCGACCAGGGACGTGGTCACGTCCACCCGTGCCCCATCCTTGTCCACAGGGATCCCGGCGAGCTTCGCGCCCCTCCCCTCGAGGATATCGAGGGCCGTAATGAACGTCGGACTCTCGACGAGGACGAAATCGCCTGGCCCGATGAACGTCCGGGCGACCAAGTCAAGCGCCTGTTGGGACCCTGAGGTGACCAGGATGTCCTCAGGCCCAGCCTTGATACCGATGGATTGACAGTGGTCGGCGACCCACGTCCGCAGATGATAGTCACCCTGCGGGATGCCGTACTGGAGAAATCGTGGGTCTTCAACGGCCATCACCCGGCTCCAGAGACGTCCCAGCGATCTGAGTGGGAATAGGTCCGGGTCCGGCGTGCCTCCGGCAAGCGAGATGACCCCAGGTCTCCGGCCGGGCCTCAACAGCGCCTGCATGGCGGTGATCCGTGGGGCTCGCAGGTGTACGGGGGTTGCCGGGTGGAAATCCTCCCTCTCATCTGGGACTGCCTGGACGATATCCCGGGCCGTGGTGACCTCAGGCGCATGTCCTCCCGCGAAGGTCCCACGACCCACTGTGGCGTGAATAAGCCCGTCTGCGGTGAGGGCGTTGTAGGCCAGTACGACCGTGATGGGGCTGACTGAGAGGGTCTTGGCGAGGCCCCTGACAGAAGGGAGCCTGGTCCCAGCGTCAATCTCTCCTCCCCTGATCTGCCTGGCTATTGCCTGATGGAGCTGCCTGTACAGGGGTGTTTCTGAGTCCCGATCGAGATACAGATGATCCATGTGTCGAATCTCCATAAGGCAACTGTATCTATTCGTATCTAATATATGCCGGTGTATATTGACAACTGTGGCGCCGGAAATATAATCATAGTACTTATTGAGCGCGGCACAGTCAAGCGGTGTATATAGATACTGTGAAGAACGTAGCACGGATAACTGAATGGCGGTCGAACCAAGCCGTACCAATAGGTATCCTGAGAGGAGAGCATCCTCTGGCATGACGCGGGATGAAGCCTGGGCGGTGCTGACGGAGCATACCAGCAATCCTAGCCTCCTCAAGCATATGCTCGCGGTGGAGGCGGTGATGCGGGCGTATGCACGGCGGTTCGGTGAGGACGAGGAGACCTGGGGGCTTGTGGGTCTGCTCCACGATATGGACTATGAAAAGCACCCGTCGAGGGAGGCCGGCCATCCCTTCAAGGGCGTCGAGGTGCTTCGCGGGCGCGGCCTCGACGAGGGGCTCTGCCGGGCGATTCTCTCGCACGCGGATTACAGCGGGGTTCCTCGGGAGACGGTGATGGAGAAAGCGCTCTTCGCCGCCGACGAGGTGAGCGGGTTTGTCATTGCCGTGGCGCTGGTCAAGCCCAGCCGCGCGTTGGCGGACGTTGACGTGGGATCCGTCAAAAGGAAGATGAAAGACAAGGCGTTCGCGAAGGGGGTTCGCCGCGAGGACATCGTCGAGGGCGCGGCCGGACTTGGGGTGACGCTGGACGATCACCTCGCCACCGTGATCGCGGCCCTCCAGCCGGTTGCGCCTCAATTGGGGCTGGACGGAACACGGAACCACGCATAAGTACGGGAGCGACGGCATCACCGCGGGCTGGTCAACGACAAACGAAGGAACGGGAGGCGTGTGGATGGCGGATGTCGGAACGGTGAAGCTGAAGCGAGGCCTGGCACAGATGCTCAAAGGCGGCGTCATCATGGACGTGACGACCGCCCAGCAGGCGAAGATCGCGGAGGAGGCCGGGGCGTGCGCCGTGATGGCGCTGGAGCGGGTCCCCGCCGATATTCGGGCAGAGGGCGGGGTCGCGCGGATGGCCGACCCCCTCAAGATCAAGGAGATCATGGAGGCCGTCACGATCCCGGTGATGGCCAAAGTGCGGATCGGCCACTTCGTGGAGGCGCAGGTGCTCGAGTCGCTTGGGGTGGACTTCATCGACGAGAGCGAGGTGCTCACCCCCGCGGACGAGCGGTACCATATCAACAAGCACGTGTTCAAGGTGCCGTTTGTCTGCGGCTGCCGTGATCTCGGCGAGGCGCTCCGCCGAATCGGGGAAGGGGCGGCGATGATCCGGACCAAGGGCGAGGCAGGCACCGGAAACGTGGTGGAGGCGGTCCGCCACATGCGCGCCGTGATGGACGGGATTCGACACCTCCAGACGACGCCTGAAGAAGAGCTGATGACGGTGGCCAAGGAATTGGGCGCGCCGTACGAGCTTGTCGTGGAGACGCGGTCGCTCGGGCGGTTGCCCGTCGTGAATTTTTCCGCGGGCGGCCTCGCCACACCGGCCGACGCCGCATTGATGATGCAGCTCGGATGTGACGGGAACTTCGTGGGCTCCGGGATCTTCAAGTCCAATGATCCGGCCAAGCGGGCCAAGGCGATCGTCGAGGCGACCACGCACTACAATGATCCGGACGTGGTCGCGCGCGTCTCCGAAGGCATCGGGGAAGCGATGCGCGGCCTGGACGTCCGCAAGCTTCCCGAGGGCGAGCTGCTGCAGACACGCGGATGGTAGCGACGGGAGAGCCGGCGTGATGAAGATCGGCGTCCTGGCGGTGCAGGGGGATGTGATCGAGCATCTCGCCATTCTCCGCGGCCTCGGCGTGGACGAAGTGGAGGTCCGCGTCCCGCGGGATCTCGAGGGCGTGGATGGGCTCATCATCCCCGGCGGAGAGTCGACGACGATCGGGAAGCTCATGGTTCGGTACGGTCTCGACCGCGCGGTTCCCGAACACGTGGGGAGGGGGATGGCTGTCTACGGGACGTGCGCCGGCATGATCCTGATGGCTCGCCGCGCATCAGGCGGGGAACCGCCGCTCCTGCGTCTGATGGACATCGCGGTGACCCGGAACGCCTACGGGCGGCAGGTCGATTCGTTCGAGACGGACCTGGAGGTCCCCGTGCTCGGGCCGCCGGCCCTGCGGGCCGTCTTCATCCGCGCGCCGGTGATCGATGAGGTCGGCCGGAACGTCGAGGTGCTCGCGTCTTTGGACGGCCGCCCGGTGCTGGCGAAGCAGGGCCGGCTGCTCGTCTCCTCGTTCCACCCCGAGCTGGCCTCGGACGACCGCGTGCATCGATACTTGCTCGACGTGATCCGCGTGGCGCAATGACCAACGATACGAGGACGCGCCACCCGTTCTACATGTACGAGGCCATCCATGGCCAGCCCGAGGCGTTCGCGCGCGTCGCCGGCCGGCACGATGCCGCGTTGGACGCGCTCGCCGCGCGCATCGCCTCGTGCGACCGCCTCTTTCTCGTCGGGATCGGGACCTCGTATCACGCCGCGCAGGCCGGCGAGCATATCCTGCGCGCGTACGCGGGGAATGTGCGTGTCACCGCGTTTCCGGCATTCGACTTCGCGCTCTATGGACCGCGCCTTACATCGACGGACTGCGTGATCGGGATCAGCCATCGGGGCAACAAGACCTATACCGTCCACGCGCTGGCGCGCGCCCGAGAGGCGGGATGCCAGACGGCGCTCATCACGGGCGAGGGTGGGCCCGCGGCGGAGCGGCCCGAGGCCGACGCCGTGTTCGAGACGGTGCCCCAGGAGCGCTCGTCGACGCACACGATCAGTTACGTTAGCGCGCTCGCCGCGGTGTCGGTCTTGGCCGGCCACTTGGGCCATCGCCGGACCGGGGCCAGGCTCCTACCGCAGCGCGTGTTGTTGGAGGAGATCCCGGCCGCGCTGCGCGAGGCCCTCAAGTTGGAGGCCGAGATGGCCTCGTGGGCCCGCGCCCACCTCGGCCGCCGGCGGATCTGGCTGACGGGAGGCGGGCCGAGTGCCGTCACCGCCCACGAGGTGGCGCTCAAGATCAAGGAAGCCGCATACCTCCAGGCCGAGGGGCTGCCGATCGAGACGTTCTTGCACGGGCCGTTCCAGTGTGCCGAGCCGGAGGATGTGTTCGTGCTTATCGCCCCGGCGGGCGCGGCGCAGGCGCGCGTTCTGGAGCTCGCGGGGATGATCCCCGAGATCGGCGCGGCCTCCCTCGTTGTGACCGATGCGGCGGGCGCCGCCGCGCCGGCGCAGATCCCAGGCGGCGCTGCGGGGTGGTGCGCCGTGCCGGCGGTCCCGGAGCCGTTCACGACGCTGAGTTGTCTCGTCCCGCTGCAGTTGTTCAGCTACCATCTCGCCCTCGCGCGCGGTACGAACCCCGACGTCTTCCGGTTGGATGATCCCCGGTTCGCCCGGGCCCGTGCCCGGGTCACGCTGTAGACCGCGGCCGCGCTCGCGAGGGGCCTAGCCTCGCCTCCCCGAAGTTCCCGCAGCAGGCAAGAGCCAGAGAGGAGCGTGGAATCCGTGCGCGGTGCAACCCTGGGGATTCGAGTCCTTTCCCTGACGCTCGTGACCGCCCTCGTGCTCATCGTGCCGGGGGGGACCGCCGGCAGCGCCGTGCCGGTGACCGGCGGGGTGATCCACGTCGCCACCAATGCGGAGCCGGGCACGCTCGATTGGACGGCCTCGACGGCGACGGCGACGCGTCTGGTCGCCTGGCATATCTATGAGACCCTGTTCGCCCTCGATCGCAACTACGACGTCAAGCCCCTGCTGGCGGAGGGATACTCCGTCAGCGCCGACGGCCTGCACTACACGATCCGCCTCCGCAAGGGCATCACCTTCCACAACGGCCAGCCGCTGACCGCGGACGACGTCGTCGCGTCGCTCAATCGCTGGGCTCAGGTGAGCGGCGGCGGACGAGAGACGTTCAAGTTCGTCAAGCACGTCACGAAGGTGGATCCGTCGACCATCCTGATCGATCTGAACGGGATCTTCACCCCATTGATCGCCAACATCGGGGATCCCAAGCAGGCCGCGATCATCATGCCGAAGAGCGTCGCCGAGGCCGCCGCGGAGAAGCCGGCCAGGGACTACATCGGTACCGGGCCGTACATGTTTCAGAGGTGGGACCAGGGTCACGAGATCGTCCTGGTGCGCAATCCGCATTACGCATCGCGCACCGAGGACTGGGGCGGCCTCACGGGCAAGAAGGTCGCGTACGCGGACGAGATTGACTTCTTGCCCGTCCGCGACGACCAGGTCCGGTTCGCCGGCGTGTCCACGGGGCAGTACGATCTGGCCCTCGAGCTGCAGTCCGACCTCTATGCGCAGGTCAAGGCGAATCCCCGGCTGACCGCCGATGTGGTCAAGGTGTTCAGCTGGCGCGCCGCCGTGTTCAACAAAGCCAAGCCACCGTTCAACGACACGCGGATGCGCCTGGCGGTGCAGTACGCGATCAAGCCGGCGGAGTTAATGGCGGCGCTCGGGCCGAAAGAGTTCTGGCACCTCGATCCGGGGCTGTTCTTCCCCGAGCAGACCATCTTGTACTCGACCGCGGGGAGCGACGTGTACAATCATCAAGACCTCCAGAAAGCCAAGGCCTTGATGAAAGAGGCCGGCTACAGCGGCCAGAAGATCACGCTCATGACGACGAAGGACTACACGTGGGCCTACAACTTGAGCCAGGTGCTCGCGCCGCAACTCCAGGCGGCGGGCTTCGCCGTCGACGAGCAGATCTACGACTGGCCGACCCTGCTCAGCCGGCGCGCCAGGAAGGATGGGTGGGATATCTTCCTCACCGGGTTCTCGCCGTCGTTCGATCCCACCGCGGTGATCTTCTTTGCCGGCAACTGGCCGGGATTCTACGAAAGCAAGGCGATGGACGCCCTCCTGAGCAAGTGGGGCCAGACGTCCGTGGCCGACACTGCCGGCCGGAAGGCGTTGATGAACCAGATCCAGACGACGTTCTACAAGGAAATCCCGGTGGCCAAGTTCGCCAACGAGTATGGGCTGGAGGTGTACAATGATCACCTCCACGGCTATACCGGCTTCTTCGACGTCCGCTTCTGGAACACGTGGGTGACACGGTAGCGAGGAGGATCCCGCCGACCTTCCCGGGGGCGGGGACGTGCCGAGGTACGTAGCCGGGCGCGTCGCCGCGCTCCTGCCCGTGCTCCTCGTTGTCGGCATCACGGCGTTTCTGCTCCTCCACCTGATCCCGGGCGATCCGGCATCGGTGATCCTGGGGCCGGACGCTCCCGCAGCACAGGTCGACCGGCTGCGTCACAACCTCGGCCTGGACCGCCCGCTGTTCGTTCAGCTCAGCGTGTGGTTCGGCCGTCTGGTGCGCGGCGACCTGGGAGATTCGATCTTTCTCCGCCAGACCGTATCGCAGGCGATCTGGCAGCACCTCGGGCCGACGGTGGGGCTCACCACGCTGGCCGAGATCCTTGCGATCGGCGTGGCAATCCCGTCGGGCGTGCTCGCGGCGTGGAAGCGGAACAGCCGGTTCGACCAAGTCTTCATGGCCGCGGTGCTGCTCGGCGTGTCTGTTCCGTCGTTCTGGTTGGGGCTTAACCTGATCCTGGTCTTCGCGGTCGCCGCGCGATGGTTTCCCGTGGCCGGGTACGAGTCCCCCCTTCATGGGATTGGTCCGTGGCTCGCCCACCTGGCGCTCCCGGCCGTGGCGCTCGCGTTCACGCAGGCCGGGCTGATCGCCCGCATGGCCCGGGACGCCACGATCGAGGTGCTGGATGAGGACTTCATCCGGACGGCACGGAGCAAGGGCGTGGCCGAAGCCGGCGTGCTCGTCAGGCACGCGCTCCGCAATTCGCTCATCCCGACGGTGACGGTCATCGGCACGAGCCTGGCCAGCCTGCTCTCGGGAGCGGTCGTGGTCGAGTCGGTGTTCGTCATGCCGGGCCTCGGCAACCTCGTAGTCCAGTCGATCAGCCGCCGCGACTATCCCGTGATCGAGGGCGTGGTATTGTTCGTCGCGGTCGTCTACGTGCTGGTCAACCTGTTGGTGGACCTGCTCTACGGCGTCATCGACCCGCGGATCCGGTACTAGGCCCATGCCGCATTTCGCCAGGTTGCTGCTCCGCCGCCGGCCGATCGCGGCGATCGCGCTCGGGGCGCTGGTCCTCCTGTCGGGGACGGCCGCCGCGGCCCCGTGGCTGGGCCTGCTCCCTCCCGACCGGATCGATGTGGCCCACCGCCTGCTCGCGCCGTCGGCGCCGCATCCGTTCGGCACCGACAACTTCGGCCGCGACGTGTTCACGCGGGTTATCTACAGCGGGCGAGTTTCGCTGCCGATCGGGGTGGCCGTGATGGCGCTCAGCACGGCGCTGGGGGCGGTGGTGGGCCTGCTGACGGGATACTACCGGACGGTGGACAACGTCCTCACGCGGATTCTCGAAGGGCTGATGGCGTTCCCGGCGATCCTCCTCGCGATCGCGCTTGTCGCCGCCCTCGGGTTGGGGGTCCGCAACGAGGTGATCGCCATCGCCCTCGTCTACTTTCCGCGCACCGCCCGGATCGTCCGCGCCTCGACGCTCCAGTTGAAGGCCCGGGCGTTCGTCGAGGCCGCGGTCGCGCTCGGCGAAGGCGACGCGCGCATCCTCGGCATCCACATCTTCCGGAACGCGCTCCCGCCCCTCATCGTGCAGTCGACGTTTGTGTTCGCCGAGGCGATCCTCGCCGACGCGGCGCTCTCGTTCTTGGGGTTGGGGGTGAAACCGCCCACGCCGACGTGGGGCAACATGCTGGATGAGGCCCACGTCTTCGTGACGCTGGCGCCGTGGTTCATTGTCTTTCCCGGCATCGCCATCGTGGTCACGGTGCTCTCGCTCAACCTGCTCGGCGATGCTGTGCGCGACCTCGTCGACCCGCACGCGGTGGCGGGGCGGGGACTCGGATAGGGGGGCGCCGGATGGTCCGTCCGTTCACGATCGCCGCGACCGGAGACTCGCTCATGACGATGCACGTGGCCCAATCCGACGAGCGCGGGTTTCGGGGCGTGATCGATCTCCTCCATCCGGCGGATGTCCGGTTCGCCAACCTGGAGGGGACGCTCCATGAATTTCAGGGGTTCCCGCAGGCAGCGAGCGGAGGCACGTACGTCTGCGGCCACCCCGGCCTCCTCGACGATCTCACGGTGATGGGGTTCAACCTCTTTTCCGCCGCCAATAACCACATGGTGGACTGGGGAGAGGGGGGGTTGTTCGCGACGATGGAGACCCTCGATCGCGCCAGGGTGGTCTACGCCGGAATCGGGCGCCACCTCCAGGACGCTCGGTCGCCTCGGTATCTCGAGACCGCCGCGGGCCGCGTCGCGCTGCTCGCCGTGACGAGCACGTTTCCGTCACACGCGCCCGCCGGCGAGCAGCGGCCCGATTGCCAGGGGCGGCCCGGGGTGAACCCGCTCAGGTTCCAGGAGTTCGTCGATGTCGACCCGGAGACGCTCGCGCAACTCACCGATCTGAACCGCCGGCTCGGCCTCGGCGCGGTCCGCGAGCTGCGGATCAAGTTAGGCTTCGAGCGCCCCGATCTTCCCGGGATCACGACCCTCCTCGATCGGAAGTTCCGCCTGGGCGATCCTCCGGGGATCCGGACCGAGCCACATGCCGGGGATCTGGCGGGGAACCTCGCGTGGATCCGGGACGCGCGCCGGCAGGCGGACTGGGTCGTCGTCAGCCTGCACGCGCACGAGATGCGCGGCGCCGACCGCGAACGGCCGGCGGAGTTCATCCCGGTATTCTGCCGCCAGGCGGTGGAGGCCGGGGCCGATATCGTGCTGGGGCACGGACCCCATCTGCTGCGCGGGTTGGAGGTGTACCGAGGGAAGCCGATCTTCTACAGCCTCGGCAACTTCATCTTTCAAAACGAGACGCTCGAGCGACAGCCCGCCGACTTCTACGAGCGGTTGGGCCTGCCGATGACGGCGACCCCGGCCGACGTCTTCGACGCGCGCGGCGCGCGGGGTGGGTTCGCGGCGGATCCGCTCTATTGGGAGTCGATGCTGCCGGTATGCCGGTTCGGCGGCACGCTGGAAGAGGTCCGGCTCTATCCGGTCGTGTTGGGGCATGGGCGGCCGCGAGCGCAGCGGGGGACTCCCGGTCTCGCTTCCGAGGCGGCGGGCCGGCCGATTATCGAGCGTGTCGAGCGTCTTTCCCCGGAGGTCCGGATCGAGTGGCATCGGGATGGGTTTGGGGAGGTCCGCTGGTAGAGCGGTTCCGGCGACGGCTCGATGTGGCGCTTACGTCTCGCCCCGCACGCGCTTCTTCATGGCATATAGACGGTGGTCGGCAACTTGAAGCAGCTGTTCTGGCATCGCGCCATCCTGTGGCCACGTCGCAGCCCCCCAGGAGAGACGAAGACTCAGCTCTCCCTGCTGGCCGTTCGGGACGAGGATCTCCGAGGCGCAGAGTCGGGCGAGAACCTTGTCGGCTTCGGTCGCGCTGCTCTCCGGCAACAACACGGCAAATTCGTCTCCCCCGAGGCGGGCCAAGAGGTCAGAGGTGCGCATCCCTCTGGCGAGCGTCAGCGCGACACGGATCAGCGCGTCGTCCCCCACGCTGTGCCCGTAGTTGTCGTTGATGCTCTTGAACCCGTTGAGGTCGAGCAGCGCCACGCTCAACGGCCGGCCGCTGCGATGGGACCGCGCCAGTTCAGCTGCGATCCGGTCGAAAAAGGACCGGCGGTTCGCGACTCCGGTCAGGGAATCCGTGGCCGCCAGTTCCTTCACCTTTTCGTGGAGCCGGGCGGCCTCGAGGGCCGAGGCTCCCTGTGCCGCCATCCGCCGGAGGCGCCGCTGGACAGTATCGGACACGGGGACCGCTGAGCTCAAACCGCACAGCCACATCTGAAGCTCGTGATTGCGAACCAGGGGCATGCACACCATCACGGTGTCCGAGTGGCCGTTGTGAGGCGGAGAGGGAAGGATGACGACCTCTCCTTCATAGGTCCCGCTGGGGACCCCCGGCATCTTGAGGAACGCCGGACTCGGATCCTCCGCCTCCCACGCGAACCCTCGGGCCGCGGCGAGATTGAGCTCGCCGCGCTCGGCAGGCAGATAGGCCGCGCCCTTGGAAAGTTGCGTGATCTCCAGGAACACCTGCAGCAGGAGCTCTGCGACCCCCTGAACCCGAAGCTCTCCGGAGAGGCGGCCGGCGAGATCGTTGTCAAACAGCAGCTCCTCCATGCGGTCATGGGAGATGCGGTATTCTTGCACGAGCACGCCGAGCAGCAGCGCCAGGAAAAATCCGCTGGCCACGAACGCGCCGAGGCGGAACCCAGTCGTGTCAAACGTTTCGGGATGTCCTCCGCGGATCCAGAGGATCACGATCACGCCTGCCATCGCCACCGCTGCGGCCAGCGCCTGGCGGAGGTTGAACCGGGCGGCCGCCTCGAGAATGATCAAGTAATAGAGATAGAGGAATGGGCTGTTGATGCTTCCGGAGATCAGCACGACGAGCGTGACGACGAGGAGATCCAGGACGATGATCAGGTCGACTCTCGAGAGGATCGGCAGCCTACGGGCACCGACCGCCAGCAAGATGACGTAACCTCCCAGGACAAGCATGACGGTGTCGGCCGCGGGGCGGGGGATTGCGATGAGGCCAAACCAGGATGCCGGGATGAGGGTCAGCAATAACAAGACCCGCACGAGGCTGATCCATTCTTCAGCTGTGCGCGTCGCGTTCCACTGCCGCCCGACGTATCCTACATGCCGAATAACGCGCTCCGTTCGCCGCCCGGTACGATGAGCATGGCGCGGAGACCGGCCATGCCAGGAGACATAGAGCGGCAGGTGCAGAGACAGACCGGTCCCAAGAAACGGCGCCAATCCGTCCCGAGGATGCCCCCCAATCTAATTCATATGCCCTTTTTGGGTCTCTCCGACCCTATCCGTTTGAACCGTCCGACGTATTGATCTGAGGATTGCGCGGCGGGAGACTAGGCGGAAGATCCTGGGAAGCTTATTTATTTAGCGGAATTTTCCTGCCGCCGACCCCCAGAGCAGCAGGATCCCCAGCGCGATGCGGTACCAGACAAAGATCCAGCTGGTATGGTCCTTGAGATAGCGCAACAGTCCCCAGAGCGCAAGATACGCTGAGGCGCTGCCCGCCGCCAGTCCGAGGATCAGCAGCCCCCATCCGCCCGCGTGGAGCCCCGCCTTGCGGAGGCTCAGGAGCTCAACGAGACCGGCGAGCACGATCGCGGGCAGTCCCAGCAAGAACGAGAACCACGCGGCGGTCGCCCGTTCCATGCCCAGGGCCAACCCCGCCGTCAAGGTGGATCCGGATCTGGACACGCCGGGCACCAGCGCGAACATCTGGGCGAGGCCGACGGAGATGCAGTCCCCGATGCCGAGGTCTGCCCACTGCCGCCTCGCACGGCTGTGGTTGCGCTGGCCGTAGCGCTCCGCGAGCGCGAGCAGCACGCCCATGACGACGCAGGCCCACCCAATCAGCGCGAGGCTCCGCAATGGCGATCCGCATCCCTCGAGCGTCTTCCGCAGCGCAAGCCCGGCGACGGCGATCGGCACGGTGCCGATGACGATGCCGATCGTCATCCGCAGCGAATGGTCCGTCCAATCCCTCCGCTGAGCTGCGGCCAGCGCGCGATTGGTGATCCGAAGCGCGTCCCCGCCGAGAAAGGTTACAACAGCGAGCAGGCTGGCCAGCTGCATCGCGGCGGAAAACGCCGATCCCGGATCCGGCCAACCGAGCAGGCTCGGAATGATACGCAGGTGCGCGGTGCTGCTGATCGGCAGTAGTTCGGTGATCCCCTGGACGATGCCCAGGACGATGATCCGCCAGGCTCCCAGCTCGGTAAAACTGATGTTGACCTGGGCGGCCTCCGTGCAGGGTACGGGTGCGGACGTGAGCTGCATCTGCCGGAAGGTTCGCTTTCGAAGCCGTCGAAGCCTCTGCAGAGTTTTCTCGGGGGAAGGGGGAGGGGCCGATGCACGCACGGGGGAGAGCACAATCGAGGATTGCCGGCGCCCGGCTGACGCGCCGAGGTCTGCTGACCGCGACGCTCGGCGGGGGCGCAGCGGCGCTCGCGGGAAGTCTGGGACGGCCCTTCGGCGTGCCCGCGGTGCTCGCGGCGTCGGCCGGGCCGGTCAAACTGGGGGTCCTGCTCCCGTATTCCAAGGTGTACCAGCAGCTCGGTGACGATATCACGAGCGGGATGGTGCTCTACTTCGAGAGCGTCAAGTTCATGGCCGGGGGACGCTCGATCACTATGATCCGCGAGGACGAGGAGATCGACCCCCAGGTAGCGCTCCGCAAGGGGCGCAAACTCATTGAGAACGACAACGTGGACATCATCGCCGGGTTGGTGGCCAGCCCGAGCGCGGTCGCGCTTCGCGACGTGGTCCACAACAGCAAGACCCTGTTCCTCATCGCGAACGCCGGGGCCAACGTCATGACGCGGGCCCGGCGCAGCCCGTACATCTTCCGCGTCTCCTTCTCGAACTGGCAGACCGCCTACCCGATGGGGAAGTGGTTCTTCGACAATGTCGCGCGGAGCTGTCTCGTGGGCGCCGCCGACTACGCGGCAGGCCACGAGGACATCGATGCGTTCAAAGCGAGCTACCTCGCGGCGGGCGGCAAGGTCGTGGCTGAGGTGTACCCGCCCCTCAACAACACCGACTACGGGCCGTACGTCACGCAGATGCAGAAGGCCAAGCCCGAGGCCATCTTCGTCTTCTTCGCCGGGAGCGATGCGGCCCGGTTCGTGATCCAGGCGGCGGCGTTTGGATTGTTCAAGGACGCCCGGCTCACGGGACCGGGGTTCCTGGTCGAGGAGGACGTCTTGCCGGCCCAGGGGCGCAATGCGCTTGGGGCGTACTCCAGCCTTCACTGGGCGCTCACCCTGCAGTCCCCGGAGAACCTCGCGTTCACCCGCGCATACCGGGCGCGGTGGCAGCGCGACGCGACGGTGTACGCGATGCAGGGCTACGATACGGCGCGCGTGATCGTCGAGGCGCTGAACGCCACCGGCGGCGACACGACGAACAAATCGAAGTTGGTCGAATCGGTGGCGAACGTGCGGTTCACGAGCCCCCGGGGGCCGATCTCCTTCGACCCGGAGACGCACAACGTGATCCAGACCGTGTACGTGCGCCAGGTCCGGGAGGTCGGCAAGTCGATCCACAACGTCGTCTTCGGCACCCTCGGCGTCTTCAAGGATCCCGGCGTGTAGGGCGCGCGCTCCGGCCGGCCCGATCGCCCGCGCCGCTTCCGATGAGCATTGACCTCAATCGAGTCCGGCGCGATACGCCAGGCTGTGCGCACGTACTCCATTTCAACAACGCGGGAGCGTCCCTCATGCCCCGGCCCGTGCTGGACGCGCTGGTCGGGCACCTGCTGCTCGAGGCGCAGATCGGCGGGTACGAAGCGGAGGCCCGCGCCGCGCCGGCGATCGACCATGTCTACGATGCGCTGGCCCGGCTCCTCAACTGCCGGCGGGACGAGGTGGCCTTCATCGAGAACGCCACCCGGGCTTGGGACATGGCGTTCTACGCTTCCGCTTCCGCCGAGGCGACCGCATCCTCACGGGGATGGCGGAATACGCCAGCAATTACATCGCGTTCCTGCAGGTCGCCGGGCGGACGGGCGCCGTCGTGGAGGCCATCCCGAACGACGAACACGGACAGATCTCCGTCGACGCCCTCCGCCGGGCGATCGACGGGCGTGTGAGGCTGATCGCCCTCACCCATATCCCCACGAACGGGGGGCTGATCAACCCGGCCGCAGCCGTGGGACGGGTGGCGCGCCGGGCCAATATCCCGTATCTCCTCGATGCCTGCCAGTCGGTCGGACAGATGCCGATCGACGTCGAGGCCATCGGATGCGACATCCTGTCGGCGACCGGCCGGAAGTTCCTCCGAGGGCCGCGCGCCACAGGGTTCCTGTACGTGAGCGGGGCGCTGCTCGACCGGCTGGAGCCGCCGTTCCTCGACCTGCACGCGGCGACGTGGGTCGCGCCCGACCGGTATGAGGTCCGCGGCGACGCACGGCGGTTCGAGAACTGGGAGACCAATTTTGCGGGCAAGCTGGCCCTGGGGGTCGCCGTCGATTACGCGCTCGCCCTCGGCCTGGGGCCGATCCGAGACCGCGTGGTCGCGCTGGCGGAGTCCCTGCGGGAACGGCTGCGCGCGACGCCGGGGGTGTCGATCCACGATCTCGGGCAAGAGCAGTGCGGCATCGTCACCTTCACCCTCGCCGGGATCGACGCCGCGGCAGCGCAGGAATGCCTCGCCCGGCAGCGGATCAACGTCACCACATCATCACGCAGCTCCACCCTGCTCGACATGGACACCAGAGGGCTCGCGATGCTGGTGCGGGCGTCCGTTCACTACTACAACACCGAGGAGGAGATCGAGCGATTCGTCCGGGCTGTGGCGGCGATGCGCTGACTACGGGGCCGCCCCGCCCCGGAGCTCATCGATTTGGGCGGCGGCGGTCTCGCTGGCCCGCGTCAGCGCGTCTCGGTCCAGACCGGGCGGCGCGATGGGCGGGCCGATGCGCACGATGATCGGCCGTCGCCGCGGCAGCATCCGTCCGAGGGGGAGCGCGTCCGCCGTGCCCCGGATCGCGACCGGAATCATCGGCACCTTCGCGCGGGCGGCGAGCATCGCCGCGCCGTCGTGGAAGGGGCGCAGCCGGCCATCCGGGCTGATGCCGCCCTCGGGGAAGATGATCAGCAGCGCGCCTCCCTGGAGCGCTCGCAACGAGCGTTTGAGGGCCGTGGCATCGACCGCGCCCCGGTTGAGGGGGATCGCGAGCGGCCCGTAGACCCGCATGACCGTGCCGATCACCGGCATCCGCCACAGCTCCTCCATGGCGAGGAATGCCGGTTTCCGGGGCAGCGCCAGCGGCAGGATGATCGGGTCGAGCCAGCTTTGGTGGTTGGCCACGACCACTGCGCCCCCGGTAGGAGGCAGTTGCTCGACGCCGATGACCGTGAAACGAAACAGGATCCAAGCCACGGCCCGAACGACGGCGCGGAGGCTGCGATAGAAGGGGCCGTCCACCGTTCCCGGAGATCCCCTCGGGTTCACGTTCGTCTGAGCGCCGAGAGCCAAAAGAACGACTCCCCGATGGTGTGAGTCCGTGCCTCAAATCCGAGACCGTCGAGCTTCTCCGCCAGCGCGGCCGGGTCATGGTAGACTTTGACGATCGTGAAGGTGCGCCCGTCGGCGATCGTACGCGTCTCGCGGATTCCGTGCCGGTGAAACGGCGGATACTCACGTAGGCCGGCGCACTGATCGACCGTGACGAACCTGCCCCCGGGGCGTGTCGCCCGCCGGACGTTCGTGAGGAATGCGTCTAGGAGGTCGGGGGGAACGTGGGAAAGCCAAAATCCCGCAAAGACGAGGTCGTAAGTGCGGTCGGGAGTCCAGCGGAACAGGTCGGCGGATTGGTAGACGACCTTCGCATCCGCGAGTTTGCGCCGGTTGATCTCCAGCATCTCGGGCGCCGCGTCGACCGCGGTGATGCTCGCCCCGATCCGCGCGAGTTCCCCGGTCCAGATGCCGGTCCCGCAGGCAAACTCCAGCACCGCGTCCTGCGGCCCCAGCCCGCCAAGGTGATCGAGGACGGGTGTGAAATCACCCCAGTCGTAGCCGGAGGCGTGCCCGAGCGAGACGTCGTACTCTGCGGCCCGCGCCCGGTAGTAGGCGATCTGTTCCTCAATGAGGTCGCGCATGGGATTCGCCCGGCGTCGCCGTAGACTCGGGTGGGGCCCCGCTCGAGGGCGTGGAGGTCGCGGGGTTGATAATGCCCGCCGCGTTCACCACGGCCCCACCTAGGAGGAGGGCCGCCCCGATGAGCATCGCCGCGTGAAAGGCGCCCGCCGACGCCTGCCGCGCCGCCGCCGCCTCGTCCGCGGGCGTCCCCTGCGGCGGTCTATTCAGCGGGCTGATCTGCTGACGGATCGCCGGGGACGAGGTGTCGAGCCGCGGGATCTGTGCCCCCAAGCTGGCGTAGAAGCTGGCGGTGATCGCCACGAAGACGACCGCGTTGATGAGCTGCGGGCCCACGTCCGCAATCGCGTTGTTGATGGCGGACCCAACCCCCGCCCGGTTCACCGGAATGGAGGTCATCAAGGCGGTCGTCAGCGGCGCCACCATGACCATGATGCCGATCCCCATGATGAGCAAACCGGGGAGGAAGTCCGCCAGGTAGCTTCCCGGGGGAAGAAACGACCGGGGATCACCGGGCCGAAGCGTCCACGCCTGGCTATCCGCGGGGACGCGGGCGAGCCAGAGCACGCCGATCATCATGATGGCCGGCCCGGCGGCCATGAACCATCGGGGTCCGTACCGGGCGGCCAGTCCCCCGAACCGGGTGGAGAAGAGCGCGAGCAACACGCTCGGGGGAAAGCTGGCCAGCCCCACGGCGGCGGCGGTATAGCCGAGCGTCCCTTGCATGAGCAGCGGCAGGTAGTAGAAGATGATGGCCATCGCGCCGTAGATGATAAACGTCGACAGGTTCGTCACCGTGAAGTTTCGTGATTTGAACAGCTCGGGCGGTACGAGTGGATGCGCGGCGCGGGTCATCTGGAATGGCAGGATGACGGTGGCGGCCGCGCCGATCGCCAGGCTGAAGAACGCCAGCGGTTCGCGCCATTCGTGCTGCTGGCCGGAGATCGTGCCGAAGACCAAACCGCCCACCGCGAGGGCGGTCAACGCGGTGCCGGCGACATCGAATTGTCCGGACGCTTCGGCATCGCGGCTCTCCGCCACATGACGTCTGATGACCCAGAGGGCCGCGACGACAACAGGGATGTTAATGAAAAATGCCGCCCGCCACGAGAGGGTGTCCACCAAGAGCCCGCCGACGAATGGACCAAGCATGGTGGTTCCGGCGGCGGCCCCGGACCACGTGCCGATGGCCCGGCCCTCCTCCTCTCCGGTGAAGGCGGCGCTGATGAGCGACAGCGCGCCGGGTACGAGCAGCGCCCCGGCGGCTCCCTGCAGGACGCGGAAGAGGACCAACAGTTCCATCGTCGGCGCCAATCCACAGAGCGCCGACATCACGCCGAAGCCGGCGACGCCGATCGTGAACATCCGCCGCCGCCCATAGAAGTCATTGAGGGCCCCCGCCAGGATCAGGAGGGCGCTCTGGGCCAGGAGGTACCCGGTATAAATGTATGACTGCCCCTCGAGGACGCCGAAGAGATGGGTGGGCAGCTCGCGGCCGATCCGCGGCAGCGCCACGACAACGATGGTGGAGTCTAGATAGACGATGCCGGAGCCTAGGATCGCGGCCACCAGGGTCCACGTTTTCGCGGAAGCCTGGGAAACTGTGCCGCGCGGCGGGTGTGCGAACCTGGACTCCAGGCGTGCCCCCACCTGGGCCAATCCCTGAATGGCCTTGTGCAGCGTCACTGGACCTCCCACAGAGCGCCGGCTTGCAGCATTCTTGCACCCGCACGCCGTATTTCCTTGTCCGCGGGTGAAGATGTGAAGAGGCTCCGTCCTCCCGCTGCCCTGCGGCGAAAGGCGGCCCGGATCGATCGGATCCTCGAGGACGCATATGGCCCGCCGCGGCGCCGCTCGCGGCGGGACGCGGTCGCCACGCTCGTCCACACCATTCTCTCCCAGAACACGAGCGACACGAACAGCGGTCGGGCTTTCGATCGCGTGCGCGCGCGGTTTCGGTCCTGGGCGGCCCTGCGCGACGCCCCTCTCGAAGCGGTGATCGAGGCGATACGCCCCGCGGGCCTGAGCGCCCTCAAGGCGCCGCGCATCCAGGCCGTGCTGCGGCGCATCACTGCGGAGCGCGGCGCGCTCTCCCTGGACTTCCTCCGACGGTGGCCCGTCGGACGGGCCAAGACGTGGCTGCGCAGTCTCGACGGCGTCGGTCCCAAGACTGCCGCGATCGTCCTGGTCTTCGGGTTGGGGAAGCCTGCCTTCGCGGTGGATACCCACGTGGATCGCGTCGGGCGGCGGATCGGCCTCATTCCGGAGGGGATGTCCGTGGAGGACGCGCACGAGTGGATGGAGGCGCTGGTCCGGCCCGAGCGGTACGGGCCGTTCCACCTTCTGCTGGTCCGCCACGGCCGCGAGATCTGCAAGGCCGGGCGTCCACGCTGCGAGATTTGTCCGGCGCGCAGAATATGCGACTTCTTCACGACTCATTACCTCTGACGTAATTGTTTCCGTCGCGCCTCAGTGTGAGAATACGTCTGCACCGGCAGACCGAATTTCAGGAGGCGCGACATGAGCAGCGTTACCGCGACGGTCGACATGTACCTGGCTATGTGGAACGAGACCGACCCGAAGCGTCGGGCGGAGCAGATCGAGCGAGTCTGGACGGGCGACGGCCACTACGTGGACCCGCAACTGGAGGCCGAAGGTCATGCCGCCCTCACCGACATGGTGGCCGCGGTGCAGGCCCGGTTCCCCGGCCACCGCTTCCGCAGGGTCAGCGGCATCGACACCCACCACAACCAGCTTCGCTTCGCCTGGGAGCTTGCGGCTCCTGACGGCGCCATCGTGGTGGCCGGCATCGACGTCGGCGGCCTCGCGCCCGACGGCCGGCTAGCGCGCATCACCGGCTTCTTCGGCGAGCTTCCGGGGCGCGCCGCCTGACCGGGTATCCGACGATCGTCTGACCGTAGCGGGAGGAGTGCGATGGGAGTGCTTGACGGGAAAGTGGCTATCGTGACGGGCGGGACCAGCGGGATCGGTGCGCGGATCAGATCATCGAGGACTCGTGCCCGCCGCCGCGTTGCGTGCGAGCCGGTGGGCGAAGTCCTCGGTGGGCTCGTCGGCGGGGAAGAAGCACTCCACCCGAAGTTCCTGCAGGGTGATGTCCTGGGGAGTGCCCAGGGTGGCGATGGTAGTGAAGAAGCGCAGGGCGAGGTCGCCCTTGCGCAGCGCCAGGGACAGAAACGGCGCGGACTGCGCCTTCGCATCCGGAGTGCGCCAGCGCCTGGGGACGCCGGGGTACGCCAGCAGCTCATCGAGTAAGCGCCGGGTCCCCTCGTCGGGGACGCCCCCCACGGCCTCCCGGTGGATCTGCTGGATAAGCGGGCCCGCCAGGGCCTCCCAGTTCTCGATGTACCGGCGCAGCCCACGTGGGTGGAACGTCATTCGCACCGCGTTGGGCGGCCCCGGTACCTCGGCAGCTGCTTCTGGATCTAGGAAGAGGCCAAGTACCCCGCCGGCCGCCGCGTTCTGCATGAGCACGTTCCAGTGGCGGTCCACGACCAAGGCCGGATACGGCTCCTGCTTGGCAAGCATGAAGCCGAGCGCCCGACGCACCTGTTCCATCTCGGGCGCGCCCAGCGCGGTCTCCCGGTAGATTGGCGCGTACCCGGCTGCGGTCAGCAGGACGTTTTGCTCACGCAGCGGTACGTCGAGGACGCCGGCGAGGCGCAGCACCATCTCCCGGCTGGGCTGGGTCCGCCCGGTCTCGAGGAAGCTTAGGTGGCGCGCGGAGATCTCGGCCTCGGTGGCGAGGGTGAGCTGACTCATCCGCCGGGCGAGCCGCCAGCGCCGCAGGACCTCCCGGAACGGCGGCACGCCCGTCTCGGTGCTCGTCTCCACCATCGGTCGTTCGGCCATGCCCTTTTCAGCCATCCCGCACACCTCCACGAGGGAGTGTAACGCGGGACACAAACGCGCGCCATTACCTCTCGGGTAATTGAGCCGGGCGTTGCCCCGTGTAGGTTTTGATCGTATCTTAGCAAAAACGGCCGGAGCGCTGGCGCGCCTTCTGGAAGTCGCTGCTGGCGATGGTTCCCGGAGGTCCGGTGACCCGTGCGCGAAGAATAGTCTCCTGAGTACATCCGCCGCACCGAGTCAACAAGGAGGGGATGATGCCCAGCCTGTCGACCATCGCGCTCTTTCTCTTGGTGACCTTCGTGTTCGCAGTCATTCCCGGCCCCGCCGTCCTGTACATCGTGACACGCGGGGTCGCCCAGGGCAGACGGGCGGGGCTCGCGTCTGCGCTCGGCATCGGAGCGGGAACCCTTACCCACCTAGCGGCGGCGGCGCTTGGGCTGTCGGTGTTGCTTGCGACCTCGGCGTTCGCGTTCACCGTCGTGAAGTACCTGGGCGCGGCCTACCTGTTCTTTCTCGGGATCCGGACCCTGCTGGCGCGGGGCGACGATCAGCCGGCAATCGCCACGATGCCCCGCAGGACCACCCAAGTGTTTGCGCAAGGGTTCGTCGTCCAATTGCTGAACCCCAAGACCGCGCTGTTCTTTTATGCCTTCCTTCCGCAGTTCGTGGATCCGGCGAAGGGCAGCGCGTCCGAACAGATTGCGGTGCTCGGCACGTTGACTGCGCTGGTGGCGTTGTGCACCGACAGCGCCTACGGGATCCTCGCCGGGACGATGGGCCGCTGGTTCCAGCGCCACGCGGGCGTGGGATGGGCGCGGCGGTACGTTACGGGAAGCGTGTACATTGGGCTCGGAATGTCCACGGCGCTTGCGGGAGCGGGGCACAAATAAAATCGCGATGAAACCGTCGGAGGCCGGACTTGACTGTTGAAAATCGCGATGCCCATGCGAAGGCCGGAACAGCGCCTTGAACAAGCTGGCTGGTTATCTCACGCAGCCCCACGGATGTCCGAGAAAGGAGATAGCACAATGAAAACGACGGAGACTGTTCGCACGGCACTCGGCTTTGCCGACCAAGGCGTTCGCGTCTTGGAATCGATGAAGGACGCCCCACTTGTTCAACCCGGCCCCTTTGGCGGCAATCACGCGATGTGGATTCTGGGGCATGTGACTATTGCGGAGGGCCGACTTCATAAGATTCTGTTTGGTTCTCCCAACCCGGTTGAGCACTGGAAACCCCTATTCGATTGGGGGTCCGAACCAACGACCGACTCGTCGGCTTACCCTCCATTCGATGAGGTCCTGCAGACGTATCGCAGACTTCGGAGCAAGACTCTAGCGTTTCTCGACGAGATCGGCGACGAGGGTCTGGATCAGCCGACTAAGGTGGCGCCCCCGGGCTTGGAAGCAGCGTTTGCCACCGTAGGCAAGGCCGTAATGTCCATCGCGATGCATCAGATCTTTCATAACGGCGAAGCCGCAGCGGCGCGACGCGCGTCAGGACAACAGCCCATCTTCGTTCCGTCGAAAGAACTTCGGGCGTTCTGAACGCTGATCGCCGAGGACATCAAGTTACGTATTAGTTACCATTGTAGGATTCGTTCGTAGTTTGCCATTTTGCCGGGGATATTTGGCCATTTCGGGCCCCGCGACCGCCAGGTTGATCGAGATAGTTGGCTACAAGAGGCAGTTTAAGGCCGAACGGCCGTTAGGTCGAGCCGCGCAAGACGCTCCGGATCCGTGAGCACGTTGATCTCCACGATCTTTCCGTGGACCACCGTAAACGCCATCACCGAGAACGGCCGGCCGTCGCGCAGCCACGATACCACGCCCGCAACGCCGTTGACGACGGCGGGCCGGACCACGAGGCCGCGCGCGGAGACGGCAACCGCCGCCCGCGCGACCGTGTGGGCCCCGCGCAGTAGGCTCGGCGCCCCACCGCGATCCGCCCGGAGGACGACGTCCGGATCGAGAACGGCGACAAGCCCATCGAAATCTCCGGTCCGCGCAGCGGCGAGGAAGGCATCGACCACCTTTCGCTGGTTGGCAATGCCGGCGTCGGGCACCGTGACCGTCTTGACGCGCCGGCGCGCACGGCTCGCGAGCTGCCGTGTCGCGGCCGGCGAGCGTCCCACGATCGGCGCGATCTCCTCGAAGGGGACGTCAAACACGTCGTGCAGCACGAACGCGAGCCGCTCCGGAGGCGGAAGTGTCTCGAGCACCACAAGCAGCGCGAGACCGACCGAGTCGGCTAGGAGGGCCGCCTGCTCCGGATCCGCGTCGTCCTCCCGTGCCACGATCGGATCGGGGAGATGGGCTTCGAGCGGTTCCTCGCGGCGCGACCGGCGCGCACGCAGCATGTCCAGGCACACGCGGGCCGTGACCGTCGTCAGCCAGCGGCCCAGATCCTTGATCTCGCCGCTATCGGACCGGTTGAGCCGCAGCCACGTCTCCTGCACCGCGTCATCCGCCTCGCTCAGCGAGCCGAGCATCCGGTAGGCGACCGACCGCAGACGCGTCCGGTTCGCTTCGAATCGTGCAGCCAGCCACTCGGTGTCCATTGTCACATTCCTCGCTTGTGATTCGTCATCTTAGTGACGAAAGCACCCGGTCCGATGTGACAGGGAAAGGAGGCCACTGTCCCGTTGCGTCTCGTCATAATAGTGACGAGCGCCCGCGAATATGGCAACAGGAGGAGCCGATGAAGATCAAACTGACCAGCGTGTACGTTAACGACCAGGAGAAGGCCCTGCGCTTCTATACCGAAGTGCTGGGCTTCGTGAAGAAGGCCGACTTCAGCCGGGCGTCGTTTCGCTGGCTCACGGTGGCCTCACCAGAGGACCCGGACGGCACGGAGCTGCAGCTGGCGCTCAACAACAACCCGACGGCCAAAGCCTACCAGCAGGCGATGTTCCAGCAAGGCCAGCCCGCGGCCATGTTCTACACCGACGACGTGCAGGCCGATTACGAGCGTGTGAAGGCGCGCGGCGCCGAGTTCACCATGCCACCAACGGACGTGACCGGTTCCAAGATCGCCATGCTGAACGACACCTGCGGCAATCTCATTCAGGTCGCGCAGCTGATGCGCTGGTAGCGAGGAGGTTCAGCAGGATCGCCGCCCGATGGGCGCCCAGCTGGACAGATTGCACGACTATCAAGGCCTCGGGACTCTAAGGAGGAGAAACGGGCATGAAGAAGAGCGGGTCGCAGAAAAGCAAGTCTCCTTCTCAGCTGATAGACGCCAGAATCAAGGAGCTGGATGACTGGCGGGGCAGGACATTATCACGGCTGCGCGCTTTAATTAAGCAAGCCGACCCCGCTGTGGTCGAAGAAGTGAA
>DASSXJ010000010.1 GCA_035703895.1 bacterium
ATAAATGCCGTCGCACAACCTGCCATGCCATTTCCGAATGGAGAACGAGAGGGTACCAGGGTCGTGAATATTGCGCTTGCCGGTGTCAGCCCTCGCCTCCGCATCGCCACGAAGGTCCTCACGAATGCTGGCTTGGACGTCGTCGTTATCCGCATTCAGCGCTCGCGCATGCCCGCGATGGTACACCTTGAGGACCGCACCGAGTTTTGGATTCGTAGAGATCGTCAACGCGGTCGCATGTCTCAACCTGAGATCGTCGCGATGGCGAATGCGGGACAGGAAGAGACCCGCAATCGCGAAGGGTTCCTGGAACGACGCATCGAGCACAATAAATCGGGCGGGGGTGTCGTCACCGGAGTGCCAGTGGGTGTCTTACTTGCCGCAACTCCCCAGACCTTAAGCGATGACGCGATTTCCATTGAGAACAGAGATATCCAAGGGATCATGCGCCAGCCGAGTCCCATTCGTGACACCATCATCGAGGGCGTCACCCCTGTGCCCTCGCTGGACGGATTAGAGGGGCGGCTGCAGACCAATCCCAACTACCGGTTTGAAATTCATCGGAACGGTCACATGGAAGTTTACCTCGCCCACGCAGCCGAGATCGCGGCGACCACCAAGAAGCCATTCTTCGATCATGGCCCAGGTGGGAAAAGGATAGAGGGAGTCCACACTGTATTGGACGGGGCGATTCTTGTTCGAAGCATCGTGGAGTTTGTGCGCCGCGCTCGCAGCCTTCATGACGCGGCCTTGATATTCGAACCGTTCATCCTTACGCTGGTTCTCTACAATTCATCGCTCAGCGCGTTGCCCGCAGGAGCCGTTGCTACGGAAGAGGGTTCAATCATTCGGAATCTGGGCACCGTTCGACACGAAAGTCATTTGATAATAGGAGTGCCTGGATTCCCCGACGAGACCCCTGGACGCCCCGCCAAGCTGCTGTGCGACCGTCTCTGGCAAGCCTACGGGAAATGGAAATGTACCGCCCTGGACGACAATGGGAATCTCACCTGACAAACGGTCCACACGGATCGTGGAAGTAGCTGGAACGGTTTCCATTAGCAAGACGATCAAGTGGGTCAAGGGAGAGTTCATCCAGGGCGCTACGAAGACCAGCTCGTCTCGCCGGACCATAACCCTCCCGCTCGATATCATAGATGAACTGCTGGCCGCCAAGAAGCACGAGTTGGTCTTCCCTCGGGAGGACGGCGGCTATCTTCACCTGGGTACTCTTCGGAAGGACTTCAATAAGGTGATCCGCAAGGCGGGAATCCCGAGGATTCGTCTTCACGATCTCAGGCATCTCAACGCGACGATGCTGATCGGCAGCGGCACGAACCTCAAGGTGGTCTCTTCCCGACTCGGGCACTCGAACGTCAGTATCACCGCCAAGGTCTACGCCCACGTCACCCCGCAAATGGACCGAGACGCCACAAACCTCCTCGCCGACCGCCTCGGGCTTCGCTAGAACAATTCTTTGGAATTGGACACTGGCGGTCGGGATCACGAGTGTACAAATGTGGGAGTCTTCGTTAAAGTAAACGATAGCACTGCTGCCCAATGGAAAGGAGGTGAGCGAGTTTGCAACCCGTCTTCTTCATCGCCTCCAAGAAAGGAGAACGTTTCGCACGCATGCCTCTGCGTGAGGCGATCCTTGTGCTCTGGGCTCAGCTGAAGCGGCTCCTACGCATTGGAGCTGGCACCGAACGAAGATCTTAACTGCCGTTGTCCTTGTCCGGTCCGCGAAGGGGTGTCTGACTGGTGACAGGAGACCCGGTCAGGGCGTATGTCGTGGGCTTCCTACGGGGGACGAGAACCCACTGGTTATAGCCCCCTTTCCTTCCTTCCCGGTATTTGTTTTTATTTGTCTCGGCCCCTATCCTCGCCTATACTACCCCCATGAAACCCAATGAAATCAGCTCCTCTCGCGAAGGCCCCGTCGAGTGGATCACCTTTGACTGCTACGGCACGTTGATCGATTGGGAGAGCGGCGTCTCAGACGCACTCTCGCCGTTCCTTCCACCGCCGGTGGATCGCGCCGGGCTCGCCGCGCAGTACATCGCAGTCGAGGCTGCGGTGGAGTGTGAGGGCTATCGTCCCTACCGTGACGTCCTGGCGGCCGCGGGCGCACGCCTCGTCGAGTCCCTCGGTCATCCCCTGCCTCCGGGGCGCGAACGGGTGCTGCCGAACTCTCTGGGGTCGTGGCGTCCGTTTCCGGAGGTCCCCGAGGCGCTGCGGGCCCTCCGGCTCGGAGGGTATCGGCTGGCCATCCTCTCGAACGTGGACCGCGATCTCCTGGCGGCATCCATGATCCACCTGGGCATCGAGCCCGATCTGGCCGTCACGGCCGAGGACTGCCAGAGCTACAAGCCGGCGCCGGGCCACTGGAGGCGCTTCCAGGCGCTGAGCGGCGCCGAACCGTCCAGCACCATCCACGTCGCGGCCAGCCTCTTTCATGACATCGGGACCGCGGCCTCACTCGGGTACCGCACCGTGTTCGTCAACCGGCACGACGCCGCTGTCACGGGCGTGGCGCCCACCCGCGTCGTTCGCGACCTCCGCGGCATCCGCACGATCATCGACGAACTGAGCGCTTCTTGACACCTTTTCGGCGCCTCCGGTATGCTAGGAGGGCCGCGGGCGGGTTCCTTGGGCCGAAGTGGCGGAATTGGCAGACGCGCTACGTTCAGGGCGTAGTGGGCGAGAGCCCGTGGGAGTTCGAGTCTCCCCTTCGGCACCATCGCAAGGCTTGCTGATGTCTCACGACCTCCACGGATCGTCCGACCTCGACCTCGCCATCCTCGTGCATCTGCGAGGATATCCCGAGGATCTCCGATTGGCCGCCGCACCGGGGTTCCCCCCTCCCGTCTGGGGTGACGGACGGCATCGGGTATGGCGCCGCGCGGACATCCCGGTCACCCCGCGCGCCGCCGACGACCCACCTCATCGCGCGAGCTGAGTCCTCGTGGCTCGACTCATGCTCTGGATCCGATGTGGGGCGTGTGGCGAAGCATTCGATACCGGCATCCGCATGGACCGGAGAAACTTCGACCGTGCGACCTTCGCGAGCAACTACCATCGCTGCCCCCATTGCCACGTGCGCGGCATGTATCACAAGGAGGAGTACATCCTGAGAGAGGAGGCGCATCTCGAGGGGCTTCAGTAGCGCACACGCGTACGGACCATCGGCTTGCGCCGCCGCGCATGGGGGACGTATAATGAGGTCACCGAGTGACGCCGTCCCGCGCATCATCTACGCATTGACGCAATTCCAAGACTCCGAGAGGGGGAGAGCGCATGGCGAAGTACGAAGCACGGAAGTTTCGATCGTTTGAAATCGAACTGGCCGGCATCAGCAAGAAGGCGATGGAGGAACACTATAAGCTCTACCAGGGGTACGTCGGCAAGGCCAATGAGATCCTCGACCGGCTGGCGAGCGGCGAGGTCGATCTCTCCAAGGCCAACCCAACCTACTCGGAAATCCGCGAGTTGAAAATCGAACTGTCCCGCGCGATCGGCGGCGTGAAGAACCACGAGGTGTACTTCGACCACCTCGGCGGCAAAGGCGGCCAACCCGGCACGAAGCTGCTGGGCATGATCACGAAGGCGTTTGGGTCGTTCGACAAGTGGCAGGCGGACCTCAAGGCCACGGGGATCGCGGCGCGGGGATGGGCGTGGACGGCGTACGACTGGGACACCGGCTCCCTCCTCAACTTCATCGGCGACGAGCAGAATACGTATCCCATCTGGAACGGCACGCCCCTCGTCGCCCTCGACTGCTTTGAGCACGCGTACTGGATGGACTTCGGGACGGGAAAGGCTTCGTATATTGACACCTTCTTCAAACTGCTGGACTGGACGGCGGTGGAAAAACGGGCGGAGCAGTTCGGGATCCTCAAGTAACCGGCGGGGCCTGCCGGACCGTCCGGCGGATGATTCAAGCGCCCGGGCTGATCGCTGCCCGGGCGCTGCCGTTTTGACGGCTAGCCCGCCGATGAGGCGGGCATTAGGTGTGACAGAGGTCCCCGGCGGAGATGATCGAGACCGGGACAAGACGTGGCCCATGTCGATTCCGTTGACGCAAACCTGTCCGCAGTGTGAAGCGGACATGGAGCTTCTGACAACAGACGACGACGGAGAAATCGTCGTGTACGAGTGCCCGGATTGTGGATTTCAGGTGGAAGACCGGGTGGCGGACGACGAATCGGATGACGATCACGAATCGGGCGCCCCGCCGCTCGACGGCGAAGACGAGTTGGAGATGTCCGAGCCCGACGACGCATCGTAACGGACGGTCCCAGCCAGAACCCCTTTGATGGCCTCTTCCCCAGAAGCATATCCCAGCCCGCTCTTATAAGCACATATCGCTTCATCCCGGTGAGCGGCTCCTCCGCATTCCGGGGCCCGCGCTAAAGCGCGTCTCTGCGGCTTCGCCTCACAGCGGCATAAACAAACGCGCGAGCAGAGGGGAACTGCCGTTCGCATCTGCGCAGAGAGAGAAAATCATTCGGATGAGGTGAATATCGCTGGATCTTGTGGGTAAATTTTCTTTATAGGGACCTGACTTGGTGAGGATGAGATTCCCGCGTTCGCAGTCAGATCGTTCGGACGTGCACGAAGCTGAAGCGCAGGAAGGGGTGTCCGATGCGTAAGCCCGTGCCATTGTCCACAATTCTCTTGTTCCTCGCCGTTCAAAGCACCCTCCTCATCGATGTGATGCACACACCCTCGAGCCATGAAGCCGTGGTGAATCCGCATACGACCCCGAAACCGCACGGCGCTCCGCGGACACCTGCAGTAGGCGATACCTACGAGGCCGCAAGGCAGTTGCTCGCCGCGGGCCACCTGCAGGAGGCTCAAGACGAATACTTGAGTATTCTGCTGCTCAAGCCCGACGACTCGAAGGCGATGCAGGGTCTCGTTGGGGTGCGTCGACGGATGACCGGGGACAATCTGCTGACGCTGCGGCGGCAGACCGACGCTTACAGGCGGGCGGTGGCGTCCGGCACTGAAACGAGCGAGCACTACACGCAGGGGAGTATGCGGCTCCTCTATATGGCCAGCCTCGTGGCCGCTGCCCAGATCGAGGCGGAGCGGTCCACACGTACGACCGCGAGTGCGCCGGGGGCACCGCCGGAGCGCCGCATTGGCCGCAATGTCCCGCCATCGATCATTGCAACCTCCCCAGCGCTGCCCAATAACCCCACTCCGAGATCTCCTGCCGCCGGTCGCGTGAACATACCGAGTGCCGTTCCTCAGGTGCCTTCGGCGGGGCGAGTTGTCCCGACCACATCGCCAAGTGGATCCCGGTCCGTCCCATCATCTGTCTCGGTAAGAGCAACATCGCAGGGACATCCACAGTCTCAGGGGGCTCCCGCTGCCACTGAGCTGCCGAACCCAGTAGCGCCTCCGGCTCCCACCACAAGCCCCCTGCCCGTTCCTCCCGTTCCTGCGGCGGTCCTCGCATCGCCATCTCCTGAGAGAAGGGTCGGGACGCTGCGGGTGGTCGATTGTCAACGGCAAGCATTTGGGATCGACGGCTCCGTCGGCGGCCAAGAGTTTTCGGTCACCTCGACCACGGTCATCTATGCTGGAACGGACAAAGTATCTCAGCCCTGCGCCCTACAACGGTTTGTCGGATCACGGCTCCTCGTCTGGGGCACCAAAGTGGGCTCTCGCCACGTTGCCAGCCGGATCTACGTGATCGTGCCATCCGCGCAAATGGCGTTCCCGCTTGATGGCCCAGAAGGGGGCGCGCGGATTTCGCCGTTAATAGATCCTCCAGCAGATCCCCCCGCGTTTGCCGCCCGCAACCCTAGCGGAGACGACCGCAAAATCGGTCGAAGCGAACGCACCGGGATCATCACGACAAAAATCAACAATGCGGCCCTCATCATCTCAAGTGACGGCGTACATCCAATTGTGATCATGCCCGACACACGAATCGTCGGGTTGCGGACCACGTTCGGCGCGGTCACACGTCTAGACTCCGTACGCGCGTCCGGACGGCTC
>DASSXJ010000011.1 GCA_035703895.1 bacterium
AGGAGGTGTACCGCCCCCGCCGCCGGAGGGAGGAAGACCGCGAGGTCGTCGGCCAGCCGTTCCGCCTGATCGCGGCCGGAGGTCAGGATGAGCCACGCGGGGGCCTGCCCCTCGAAGCGCGTGATGAGGCCGGCGAGGACCAGCGCCTTCGCGGCACCGCTCGGGCCGGCCACCCACGGGCGTTTCCTTCGCTCAAGTTGTTCGCAAACGTAGAGAAACTCCCGCCTGCGCGACAGCAGCGGGAGTATCCCGGACAAGGCCATGAGATTCCTCCGCCCGCTCATTGTACGGGAGGAGCGGAAAACCCGTCAACCGAGGTGGCGGAACGGTCGTGGGTCTATCGCAATGCCGTCTCGACTCTATCTCACTTCCCGAAGACATCTAGCAGCGGTACCGGACCGCTGCCCGTCACTACGTTCGGCATATGGCCGTCCCATTTGTCCACGGCCTTGAGTTGAGCCTCGATGCGCCGGAGGGCGACCAATTCCGGGGTCACGGCGGTCTTCTGGAGAGTGAGGGCTTGGGCCTGCGCCCGGGCTAGTTCGATCTGCTGTTGGGCCTCAAACTTGACCCGCTCGAGATTCCGTTGGGCCGTGAGCGCGTTCTGCTCGGCCGCGACCTTACCCTCGATCGCGGTGGTAAAGGACTGCGAGAATTGAAACTGCGTGATGCTCGTGGCATCGATCCGCAGCCCGAACGGTTCGACGCGGGCGGCGAGGGTTTTGTCCGCCGTGCTTTTCACCACGGGGCGTTCTTGAATGAGTTGCTGCGCGGTGAACTTGGCGGTGGTGGACTTGATCGTTTCCTGCACGTTCGGAGAAAGAATCCGGGTCTCCGCATCGTTTCTCAAGTTTGTGTAGACTTCCACCACGCGGGCGGGATCGATCTGATAGTTCACGGTCACGCTGGTATGGACGTCCTGCAGATCGGCCGAGGCGGCCTCAATGGCTTCCGCGTGATAGGCCTGGATCTGGACGTTCATGGACACGACCGTTTCGATCCACGGCGGAATCATATAGAGTCCGGGCTCTTTCACTTCGCCTGTGGGGGCGCCAAAGCGGAGGACCACGCCGCGGTACCCTGCGGCGACCTGCCCAAATGCCTCATCGAGGGTGAAGCCGGCGAGGACGAGCAGCACCGCCAACACCACGGAGGCCGGAGCGGGACCAAGGATGTTGCCGTGAGTATCTCGCCGTAATCCTGCCAGAATAATCAGCGCGGCCAATCCCACCGACACCAATCCGAGAACCAATTTCAATGTCCCCATTGCCTTCCCCCCTTTGTCACATCCGCCCCCGGCCGGCTGAACAGCCGGTCAGACCGGGGCCGGTTACCGCGCCGCGGGTCGGGTCGGAGACTCCGCGGCGCGCCGGCCGCGGTACCAGTTCGTGATGGGAAGCCGCCGGTCTTTCCCGAACGCTTTCGGCGTGATCCTGATGCCGGGCGGGGCCTGGCGGCGTTTGTACTCGCTGTGATCCACCATGGCGATCACGCGGGCCACCGTGCCGGCATCGTACCCGAGGGCCGCGATCTCTTCCGCGGACCGGTCGTCTTCGACGTAGAGCCGGAGGATCGGATCGAGCACGTCGTAGGGTGGCAGCATATCCTGGTCGGTCTGGTTCTCCCGCAGCTCCGCGGTCGGGGCGCGATCGAGGACGCCCTGGGGGATGACCGGCCGGCCTTCCCGGGCGTTCCGCCACCGCGCCAGCCGGTACACCAGCGTCTTCGGCACGTCCTTGATGACCGCGAAGCCGCCGGCCATGTCCCCGTAGAGGGTGGCATACCCGACGCTCATCTCGCTCTTGTTGCCCGTCGTGAGCACGAGCCAGCCCAGTTTGTTGGACAACGCCATCAGCAGGTTGCCGCGCGCGCGCGCCTGCAGGTTCTCCTCCGCGACGCCCGGCGGGCGGCCGGCGAAGGATTTCGCCAGGATCTGCTCGTAGGCGGCCACCGCAGGATCGATCGGCAGCTCGAGGAGCTCGATCCCCAGCGCGTGCGCGAGATCCTGCGCGTAGCGGCGGCTCGCCTCCGACGTGAACCGGGACGGCAGCGTCACTCCCTTGACCGCCTCCGGCCCGAGGGCATCCGCCGCAACGCACGCGACGAGCGAGGAATCAACGCCCCCGCTCAACCCCAGCACCACGGTGCGCAGGCCGTTCTTGCGCACGTAGTCGCGGGTGCCCAGCACGAGGGCCCGGTACACTTCTTCGACCTCGTCCGGCGGCTCCAGTACCGGGGATCCCGCCCGCGACGCCCCAGGCTCCGCGTGCGCAGCCCGGCCGTCGCGGGAGAGGGTGAACACGGGGGCACGCACCCCCTCGCTCTGCAGCGCATCAGGAGTCCGGATCGGGTTGTACCGCCGGATCCCGCGGATTGCGTCGATGTCCAAATCGACGGTGACCAACGCCTCCTCGAACGCAGGCCCGCGGCCGATCACGCCTCCGGTGGCATCGACGATCACGCCGAGCCCGTCGAACAACAATTCATCTTGGCCGCCGACGAGGTTGTTGTACGCGATCGCGATCGCATAATCGCGCGCCCGGGTCTTGAGCATCTCCTCGCGGACGCGCCACTTGCCGGCGCAGTAGGGAGAGCCGTTGATATTGATGGCGACGAGCGCGCCGGCGAGCGCCTGGGCCAGCAGCGGGCCGCCCGGCGCCCAGATGTCCTCGCAGATGTTCACGGCGACCGGCACGCCGTGGATGACGTACACGGGAGATTCGGTCCCTGGTTGAAAGTACCGCTTCTCGTCGAAGACGCCGTAGTTGGGCAGCCGCATCTTCCGGTACACGCCGGCGATGCGGCGTTCGGACAGGACCGCGGCGGCATTGTAGAGGTGGTCTCCGGAGTCGACGAATCCCACGACCGCCGCGGTGCTCTCGGCGTGTCGCGCGATTTCGTCAAGGCAAGACAGATTCTCGCTGATGAAGTCCGATTTGATCAGGAGGTCTTCGGGAGGGTACCCCGTGATCGCGAGTTCCGGAAATGAGACGACGTCGGCCCCCAACCCCTGGGCTTCTCCGAGCCGCTCGATGATCTTCCGGGTGTTGCCCTCGAAGTCACCGACGGTCGTGTTGATCTGCGCCATCGCGATCCGAAACCGCGTCGTCATCGTATGCTCACCGGCAGCCGAAGTCTCGGCCACTCTATTATAGCCGATGCCCCCTTTGGGGGTCAGGCAGACCCTCGGGTGCGCCGGCTCGGGCCGGCGGAGGATCGGCGTTCCAGGATAAAGGCGAGAGCCCCGCCGTCCGGCGGGGCCCTAGTCCCATTCGCGGCTCGGTCTCAGACGTCGTAGTACAAGAAGAACTCGTACGGGACCGGCCGGATGTTGACCTCATGCAGCTCCTTCGTGCGTTTGTAGTCGAGCCAGGTGTCGAGCAGGTCACGGGTGAACACGTCGCCCTCCAGCAGGAACTCGTGGTCGGCCTCGAGGGCGGCGAGCGCGGCACCGAGAGACCCGGGGACGCTCTTGATCTTGGCGGCTTCTTCCGGCGCCAGCTCGTACGTGTTCTTGTCGAGCGGGCCGAACCCGGCCTTGACCGGATCGATCTTGCGCTTGATGCCGTCCAACCCGGCCATCAGCATCGCGGCGAAGGCCAGATACGGGTTGCAGGTCGCGTCGGGACACCGGAACTCGACTCGCTTGCTCGCCGCCGCGGCGGGGCCAGAGAAGTACATGGGAATCCGGACTGCGGCGCTCCGGTTCCGCTGGCTGAATGCGATGTTGACCGGCGCCTCGTAGTGGGGGACCAGCCGCCGGTACGAGTTCGTGGTGCACGCGCACAGCCCCAGGAGCGCGTCGACATGGGTGAGCAGCCCGCCGATGTAATAGAGCGCGTCCTGGCTGAGCTCGGCGTATCCGCCCTCGCGGTAGAAGACGTTCTGGCCGCCCTTCCAGAGGCTGATGTGGGTGTGCATGCCGGTGCCGTTGTCGCCGAAGAGGGGCTTCGGCATGAACGTCGCCGTCAGCCCGTGGCGCCGCGCGACGTTCTTGACGATGTATTTGTAGCTGAGCAGGCTGTCCGCCATCCGGGTGAGGGTGTTGTACTTCATGTCGATCTCGCCCTGCCCGGCGTGCCCCACCTCATGGTGCTGCATCTCCACCTCGATGCCCCAATTCTCCATCTCCAGGACCATCTCGCTTCGGAGATCGAGGTGGATGTCGGCCGGCGGCACGGGGAAGTAGCCTTCCTTCACGCGCATGCGGTTCCCCAAGCCCGGCTGCCCGCTGTTCCAGGTCGCCTCCTGCGAATCGATGCTGTAGCCCATCCGGTGCGGCAGGACCTCGTACTGCACGTTGCTGAACACGAAGAACTCGGCCTCGGGCCCGAAGTACGATGTATCGGCCACGCCGGATGTCTTAAGATATTCCTCGGCCTTCTGAGCCACGTGGCGCGGGTCCCGCGTGTAGGGCTTCTGCGCGATCGGGTCGTTCACGTTGCAGATGACGGACAGGGTCGGGATCGTGCAGAAGGGATCCGGCCGCGCCGTCGCCGGGTCGGGCATCAGGAGCATGTCGCTCTCCTGGATCGCCTGGAAGCCGCGGATGCTGCTCCCGTCGAACCCGATCCCCCGGATGAACGTCTTTTCGTCCACCTGGCTGGCTGGGAGGGTTGCATGCTGCCAGGTTCCCGGCACGTCGACAAATTTCAGGTCCACCATCTTGACGCCGTGTTCCTTGATATATGCTACGATCTCGCGCGCCGTCATCTCCTTGCCTGCCATTCCTCCACCTCCGCGTCCCGCCGGGGACAGAGTTGCCCGGTTAAAGGCACACAAAAAGCCCCCCGTGGCGCGCGCCGCGCCCCGAGAGGCATCTCGGCCTTTCGGAACTGCTGTAGACTCGAAGGATTTATACCATGCGAGCATGACGAAGTCAACCGCTCTGGGGACCGCATATTTGCTGGCGAATCTGCGTGCGGGGTTACCTCAGCGACGCCTTGGGCGAGGCCTCCCCACCGCGGGCTGTTTCGGCGGGAGCGTCGAGACGAAGGCGATGCCCCGCTGCACCCATTTCGCGAGCGCCGCATCGGTGCGGTAGCCTGCGCGGTCGACGTACACAAAGCCGGCCAGGGGACGGCCGGCGAATTCCATCGGCCGCGCGTGCGGCAGTGCCAGCGCCCGCTTGTACGCGTCGGGTCCGACGCGAACCATAAAGGCAATGCTGGTGAGGCCGCAGCACATCCTGCCGTTCACCATGAAGGACAGCCCGCCCACCATCTTCTTCTCGACGACGTCCCGCCGCCGGGAGAGGATCCGCCGCACACGTGCGGCGGTCTTCTCGTCGTAGCCCATGACGGGTCAGGCGCCCCGGCGGGGACGATTAGCCGAACAGCCTGGGCTTGCCGAGCAGCGCACGCAGGGACGTCATCTTCCCGATGTGATACCACCGGTGGGCATTGGAGAAGGCAAACGCCCCCGCCACATTGTTCCAAAACCCGCGCGGCCCTTCGTTTGGCGCATCCAAATTGGCCTCCGCGACCACGCGCATCAAGGCCTCGTGGGTGTCGTCGAAGGCTTGCACCACCTCGGTGAGCGGCGGGTAGTCTGCCGCGCCGCCGGTCCCGGTTTTAAAGAGGACGGGGTAACGCTCGGGCAGGGTGGTGGCTGAGGTCACGCCTACTCGCTTGACAAAGTTCGAGTTGGCGACGGCCAGATGCCCGACCTGCCATATGATCGGGGAGAGCATCGTGTTCGGCATCCGGCGCGCCTCTTCCTCTGAGATCTCGCTCAGTATCAGCTTGACGACCTGGTGTGAGCCGCCGAGCGAATGCTGGATCAGGTCCCGATTCTCCACAACGACCGCCTCCTTGGGTTCTCTTACAGCAATACCGAACGCGCTGTACCGTGTGCTACCGGGATTTCCGCCCGCGCATGCGGGCGACAGGCCGCCGGCGTCGCTGGACCGTCCGGGGCGAGCGCCGCGCCCGTGTCGACGCGCCCTTGGCCGCCCGCGTCGAGCGCGTCCGTGTCCCCTTTTTCGCCGCTCGCGCCGCGCGCGCGCGCGCCGGCGGGCGCGCGCCATCCCCGCGTGCCTGCACGGCGCCGCCCACGGGCACGAGTTCGTACCGGGCGGTGGGGGCCGGCGTCGAGGATCCCCTGACGGTGCCCGGGAAGATCCGGAATACCGGGCAGAGGATCACCTCGATCCTCCCGCCGCCGGGCGCGAACAACGCCGGGAGGTAGAGCGTGCGCAGACCCACGATCGTGATCGCGCCCGACGGGGGCGTCGACAACCACCGGCGGGTCATCTCGTACGCGGGGGTCCCGGGAATGGTGACCGCGGTGATGCGGGTGCGGCCGGCGGCGTCCCCAAATGCGAAGAGGAACGGTCGGCCCTCCACGAACCGGCTTCGCCCTCCGTAGAATCGTCCGGTCATGTACACGTAGGCGGTCTCGAGCGGGGGGACGTCGCGAAACGTCATGACCGTCCCCGTGACCGCCATCTTCGTTCGCGGCTGCGCGTCCGCGAAGGGCATCCGGTGGACGCTCTCGATCTCGGCCCACTCCTCGCCTCCGGGCGCATCGAGCGGGATCGGGGGGAACGTGAGCCCCCGTTCCGTGGTGACGCTCCGAACCGGGTGCACCTCCAGGAGATGCGGGATGATGGGGTGCCTGGCCGATGCGTGATCGGGGAGCAGGCGAAGCTGACCGGTGACCGTGACCCGCTGCTGGGTGGTGATCACCTCATCCAGGAGATGTGAGTACACGCTGTGACCGGTCCCCCCGGCGGCGAGCGCCCCGGGACGGAGTGCATTCTGAATGATGCATCCTACGGCCATCTCGCCCTCGCCCACGGCGGGCGCGGGTGCGATGCCGAAGGCGATCCCCAATCCATACTCTCCGTCCTGCGTCCTGCCCGTGACATATCCCTCGAGGGTCACGTCGTAGCCGGGGGGTGGGGGGAGGTATGCCAGAGGGTCGGCGCCCGAGATCGAGAGGTCCGGGGCCCCGGGCGCGCCGATGAATACCCGGGCGGCGCACAGTACCCGTAGCAGATCCGCCGGCGTGCGGGCGTCGATCCGCCCGGCCGAGGGAGGGGCGGAGTGTTGGCGGAGCTCATCCGAGACCAGGATCGCCTTGGCGATCTCGCGCATCGGCGTCCTCGTGTTGCGGCTCTGCCGCTGGATCCGGAGAAACGCTTCCGGCTCATCGACCCCTTCGCGCTTCATCAAAATGCCTTTGGCCCGCTCCACCAGCTTCCGGGTCTCCAAGGTCTCCTTGAGGGTGCCGACCTCATGCTGGAGCGCGCGGAGCTCCTGGAACCGGGCCATCGCGACCTCGATCACCGGGATGAGCTCAGCCTCCCGCACGGGCTTGACGAGATACGCCAGAACCCCGGACTCCTGGGCGCGCTGAACGAGATCGCGCTCGCTCCACGCCGTCAGCAGGATGATCGGTTTCGGCGTTCGGGCCATGATCGTGGACGCCGCGGCGATGCCGTCGAGCCCCGGCATCTTGATGTCCATGAAGATCAGATCGGGAGAGGTCTTCCCCGCCAAGGTCACCGCCTGTTCGCCGTCCGATGCCTCACCGACCACCTTGTAGCCGTGCTCCTCGAGCATCGTGCGAAGACCCATCCGGATCACGGGCTCGTCGTCGGCGATCAGAATGCGCATCGCGTCGGCCACGGTTCAGCTCCCCTGAGGGCGCGGCATCGTGATCACCGCCCGGACCCCACGGACGTTGGTGAGCGACAGCTGACCCTTGAGGTCATCCTGCACCAGGGTCCGGACGATCTGCAGGCCGAGATCGGCGGAGCGCCCCGGCGAGAAGCCCTCCGGCAGCCCGATGCCGTCGTCTCGCACCTCGACCCGGATGGCCTCCCGCCCTTCGCTCAAGGTGATCACCACCCGCCCCGCCGATCGTCCGGGAAAGGCGTGCTCCATGGCGTTTTGCAGCAGTTCGTTGACCACGAGGGCCAGCGAGGTGGCCTGCTGGCTCGGCAGGCTGAAGTCGTCGCCCTCGATCCGCGCATCGAGCGCAAAGTGTGGAGGCGCCATCGTCTGGGTCACCGTCTGGACGACGCGCTCGAGCATCGCCCGGATCGCGACCTGACGCAGCCCTTCCGCCGCGAGAATCTCGTGCACCGCGGCGATACTGAGGATCCTGTTGATCGTCTCGGTGAGCACCTCGCGGCCCGATACTTCCCGGCCGTCCCGGATCTGGAGCCGCAAGAGCATCGCGATCATCTGAAGGTTGTTCTTGACGCGGTGGTGCATCTCGCGGACCATCGCGGATTTGACCACGAGCCCGGCATTTTCAATGGCGAGCGCGGTCTGGTTCGCCAGCGTCTGGAGGAGGTTCGTCTCCGCCTGGGTGAATTCGTGGCGCCGGTCGGTGTAGCAGTTCACCACGCCGAGGGTGCGGTCCCGGACCCTGAGGGGGACGGCCAGCATCGAGCGGACGTGGGGAGTGTAGGCGCCTCCCGGAAGCTCGTGCGCGTGAAACCGGGGATCGGCCGCGAGATCGGTGCTCATGACCGGTTGGCCCGATTCGACGGCAAGGCCGGGCAGGCCCTCACCCTGCCGCAGAGTCTGGCGCGGGCGGGGCCCGGCGTGCTCGGGATGGGAGGCGGCCAGCACGAGTTCCTCACCGTCCTGCAGCAGCAGGGTACACAGCGGCGCGTGGAACACACGGGCCGCCATCTCTACCAGAAGGCGCAGGATCTGCTCCAGGTAGAGCGGCGACGTGAGCGTCTCGCTGACCTCCGCCAGCGTGCTCAACTCCATGATCTGACGCCGCATGCTGTCGTAGAGCCGAGCTTTCTCCAGCGCTCCGCTCGCCATGTCGCTGATGATGCTGAGGAGCTCAACCTCGTCCTCGGTGTATTCATGCGTGCCCGTGGTTTGCACGTTGATAGCGCCGAGGATCTTCCCGCCGGTCGACAGAGGGACGGCCAGCAATGACTGGAAGAGCGTTTCACGAGTCTCCGGCAAATATTTGAACCGGGGATCCGCGGCGGCGTTGGTCGACGCGACCGCTTGGCCGTGCTCGGCCGCCCATCCAGTCAGCCCCTCCCCCACCCGCAGCCGGGAGTGGCCGACGGCTTCTGGGGCCAGCCCGGTGGTGGCTTTGAGGACGAGGTATTCCCGCTGCGCGTCGAGGAGATAGATGGAGCAACTGTCCATCCGCATGACGTCCGCGGTCCTGCGGGTGATTAAGGTGAGCGTGGTATCCAGGTCGGTGGCGGCGCTGATCGCCCGGCTGATCTCGCGTAGGGCGGAGATCTCGGCGGCTTTCCGGGCCAGCTGCTCGCGCGCGTCCGGCGTCGGGGCCGGGGGCGAGGGTGGTGCGGGTGTCCGCGGCCCTCTCTTCACCGCAACCTGCCGGTGTGCACCACCGGGTCTCCCGTCCGGGCCGGCATCCGGGCCGCCGCCTCCAGATCCTGGGGCGCGACCGAACTGCGGCGGTTCCTCGCGACCGCCCCGGCCATGAGCACCAGCCCCACCACGACGACCACTGCGCGGACCCCCCAGCCCAGCGGGGAGATCACCACGGGCGCGACGAGGAGGCTCACCAGGTTCATCACCTTGATCAGCGGATTGAGCGCCGGCCCCGCGGTATCCTTGAGCGGGTCTCCCACGGTGTCGCCGATGACGCCGGCTTTGTGGTACTCGGTGCCCTTGCCCCCGAGGAATCCATCCTCGATTTTCTTTTTGGCATTGTCCCAGGCTCCGCCGGTGTTCGCCATAAACACGGCGAGCAGCTGGCCGGTGAGAATCGCCCCGGTCAGGAAGCCTCCGAGCGGTGCGACCCCAAGGCCGAACCCGACGACGAGGGGGGCGGCGATCGCGATCACGGCCGGCGAGAGCAGTTCCCGCTGCGCGGCCCGGGTGACGATGTCCACGCACCGGTCGTACTCGGGCTTGGCCTTGCCCTCCATGATCCCCGGGATCTCGCGGAACTGCCGGCGGACCTCCTCGACGACCTCGAACGCGGATCGACCCACCGCCCGGATGAGGAACGCCGAGACGAGGAAGGGAACCGCCCCGCCGATCAGGAGGCCGATGAAGATCAACGGGAGGTTGACCTGGATGCCCACCCGATCGAGCGCGGCCGCGGCGGCCGTCCCACCCACGCCCACGGCCTGGCGGAGGCTCTCCAGCGACGCACCGAGATGAGCCTGATCCACGTACGACCGGAACAGCGCCGTCGCGGCGATCACGGCGGTGGCGATGGCAAAGCCCTTGGTGAGCGCCTTCGTTGTGTTGCCGGCCTGGTCGAGCTGGGCGACGATCCGTGTGGCGAGATCGTCGTCGCCCGCCGCTCGGGACATCTCCACGATCCCGTTGGCGTTATCGACGATCGGCCCGAACGTGTCCATCGCCAGGATGTAACCCGTGACGCTCAGCAGACCGAGTCCGGCCAGCGCGACCCCATATCCGGCCAGCGCGACATCGCCCTGGAAGATCGTGAACGACGCGAGGATGGTCGCGGCGACCGCGAGGATCGCCCAGACGGAGGACTCCAGGCCGAATCCCAACCCCGACAGGAGGAACGTCGCGGGGCCGGTCTTCGTCGAGTACGCCATCTCGGTGACGGGCCGGAGGTTTGGATTGGTGAACTGGTCGGTGAGCCACTTGATCACGAGGGCGAGCAGGAGACCCGTGAGCGTGGCGAAGGAGAACCGCCAGTCCGGTGCGCCGGTGTTGGGGTCGGTCAGATAGAGGGCGTTGACCGCCGCGAAACCGGCCACGGACGCCGCGGCGGAGACCCAGAGGCCGATGTTGATCGGCTGCATCGGATCCCGGATCTCCTCGTCTTTCGCCCGAACGAACCAGGTCCCCAGAATGGACGCAAACACGCCCACGCCCTGAACGAGTAGCGGGAACAGGATGAGCTTGAGGGCAAACGCCGATGCGTGCGGGCCGTACAAGGACCGAAAATGCGGATCGAGCAGCGTCCCCGCGCCGAGAATGATCGCGGCAACCAGCGTTACTTCGTAGGACTCGAACACGTCGGCCGCCATACCCGCGCAGTCCCCCACGTTGTCACCGACGTTGTCCGCGATCGTCGCGGGGTTGCGGGGATCATCTTCGGGAATGCCGACTTCGACTTTGCCCACCAGGTCGGCGCCGACATCGGCCGTTTTAGTATAGATCCCCCCGCCGATCCGCATGAACGAAGCGACGAGCGATCCGCCGAATCCGAAGCCGACGAGGACGCGCGTCGCGTCGCCTCTGAACAGGACAAAGATCGCGGTGGCGCCGAGCAGCCCGAGGCCCACGGTGAACATCCCGGAGACGGTGCCGGCCTGGAAGGCCGTCTCGAGCGCTTCCTTGAATCCACGGGTCGCTCCGAACGCCGTTCGGACGTTCCCCCGGACGGCGAGGTTCATGCCCACGAAGCCCGCACCGTAGGAGGCCAGACATCCCCCTAGGAACGCGAGGGCCACACCCACGGCGAGGATGGGGTTCGAGTAGATCGGGCGATAGAGTACATAGAGCGTGACGGTGATGACCAGGATGAATAGCGACATGGTGCGGAACTGCCGGCCCAGGTACGCTTCGGCGCCTTCCTGGATGGCCGCCGCGACCGCCTGCATCGATGCCGGGCCCGGGCTGCGGCGGAGGACCCGGCGAATGAGCCACCACCCATAGGCCAGCGCACAGGCTCCGGCGCCGAAAACGAGCCAAAGCAGCGTCGACTCGAGCCCGCCGAAGGCCGGAAGGGCGATACCCGATTCGCTCATGCACGATCCTCCTTACGATCTCTTCGGATATCCCCCTCTGGCGCGTCCGAAGAAGGCCGCTCCCTATTATGGATTATCGCTGTTGGGGCGTCCCCATCATAGCAGGCACACACCGGTGATTCAAGTAGAAATCAAAAGGATGAGGTCGAAAACGCAAGGGTTTTGCCGTTAGATGCCTCTAATTGCAGGTTGGAGCCCCGGTTTCCCGTTCCTTGGGAGGAACCGGTCTCTCAGAGGCGCTGCGGCAAGAAGAAGCCGCTCGTCTCCTGGACGAACCGGAGCTGGGCATGCTCCGAGATCTCGTGGGTCCTGAAGAACCCCGAATTTACCTCGAGCGCGTACCGGAAGGGCAGATGAGGATCGTACAGGGGAAACTTGCTCGGGTCGTCCGAGGTGGGGTCGGCAGCCACCGGCATCTCCATTATCCGCACGATGTGCCAATTGGAGTCGATGAACGCAATGGCCAGAGGGATCAAGGTGTTCTTCATCCAGAACGATTCGCGCACCGGCGTGGGAAAGACGAACAGCATCCCCGAATCGGGATCCAAGATGTTGCGGCACATCAACCCGACCTCCTGGCGGTCGGGAGTGTCGGCGATTTGCACCCGAATGCGCGCGACGTGTCCGCCATCGGTCATGATGACGGTTCCGCCACGATAGGCAAAGAGGGGGACCGAGCAGGCGGATGCCCCCGCCGGCAGCGCTCCTCCGCCCGCCAGCGCCAGGGCCGCGGCCGCTACCACCGCCAGCATCCAAACCGCCGTTCGCATGTGCCCCACTCGCTTCTCCCGGTGGTTAGTGTACCACGGAGTTGAGCCAGGTGAGAATCAGAGGAACCGCCGGGTTCGGATCCGCATCCTCGACGTCCAGGTGGGAGAGCTCCGGGAAGATCTTGATCGTGACGCGATCGGGCGGGGTCGCGACACGGGTCCGGTAGAACTCGGTCTCCCGCGCGGAGCGGACCAATCCCCCTCCGGCGCCGATGATCAGCATCGGGAGCGCGGTGTCGCCGACGTGGGTCAGGCTCATGTACTGCTGCGCAAACGCATCGCTCGGCGCTAGCGTGGACGCGAGCCCGAGATCCAGCACGATCCGCCAGGGAAAGTACCACTCCGTAAAGTCTCCCCCTGGGAGGAGAATGGCCGACAGGAGCTTCTGGATCGAGACCCGAGGGCGGGGGGTCGACGCTCCCTCGGGGAGGCGAATGAGGGACTCGCCGGGCGCCGGGTATCCGCTGTGCAGATCGAGGAGCCCGCGGCGGTTGATGTTCGTGGGGTCCGGGAACCTCGCGAAGACGCCGATGGGCCGCTCCACGTTGGCCCGGATCAGCCTGTCGGGTTGCATCTCGTCCGAGAAGATGGCGGCGACGAGCGCTTCATTCGTGATCCGGAGCCCGCGCCGGGGGGGGAAAGGGAAATAACTCGCCGCCTTGGGTCGGAGGTACGCGTAGACGCTCAGGACGTCGAGGAGGATGCTGTCCTGTGTCCGAGCCAGATTCCGCGTCTTGGTAAAAGGCGCGGGCCGCCGCTTGGGATCGGCATCGGTCAGGGCGTCGATGCCGGGGATGCGGCCGAAGAACGGAACCCGAAGGCCGTGCAGGTACTGATCCCGCGTCAGATGGAGCGGCACCCGGACCGGGAGCCCATCGAGGAACAGCAGGCCTACGAGACGCCCGGCGCCGATCTCCGGGGCCGGTGCAGGGGACGTTGGGGATCCCGGGGTCGCGGCAAAATCATACCCGGCGTACGTGGCGGCCAGGATCCCGCCGAGGGAGTGGCCCCCGAGTACGACTCGGACAGCGGGATACCGGGTGCGGATCTCGCGGATGGTCGCATCGATGTCACGCAGGTGCACGTCCAGGCCCCAGTAGGCCATATACGGGATCTCCGGCCCTTTGACCAGCTGGAACCTTCGCCCGTCGATCTCGAGCGAACCATAATAATAGCCGAGCGCGAAGTCCGGATGTCGGTAGGCGAGCGCCGCCGCGATGCCCCGCCTGTCCTGCAAGAGGGTCGGCCGCGGGGCGGTGATCCAGATCTCGAGTCCCGGGCCGTGCCCGGTGAGGAGGGCTTGAGCGATGAGGTCCATCGTGTTCGGTCCCGAGTTGAGGCCCGGGATCAGCACGAGGACGATCGATGGAGCGCCCGCGCCGTCGAGCGCGTAGCGAAAGGCCCGCCCCCGGTTGTATTGCGGCGGCGTGTGCGGTTCGGCGGCCCCGGGCACATCGACCAGGGTTCGCGTCACGGCGGCAGGCTGCGCAAACACCGCGTTCCCTGCGGGCGCCGCACAGAGGCTTGCGAGCACGAACGCGGCCACACAGCGGAGCGTCGTCATCATGAGCCACAACGAGCAAAACGGCGAAGGGAATCCCCAGGGTGCCCTCGAACCCCCAATCTCCCGTGAGAGCGTACGACGTGATCGTGGTCGGTGCCGGCCCCGCGGGAGCGGAAGCGGCCCGTGCCGCGGCTCGTGGGGGCCTCCGGACGTTGCTCGTGGAGGAACATTCCACCATCGGCGTTCCGAGCCACTGCACCGGGAAGCTGTCGCATCACGCCTTCGCCGAGTTCGAGATCCCCCGGCATCTGGCGATCAACGCAGTCAGCGCGGCGGTGTTTCACTCCCCCGGCGGCGTGTCGGTGCGGGTCCGCCGCGCCAGCGTGGATTCCTACGTCGTCGATCGGGTGGCATTCGATCGGTGGCTCGCCGGCCGCGCCGCCGCCGCGGGGGCGGAGGTGATGACGGGCGTCCGCATCACCGCGGCGCGGCGTAATCACGCCGGCATGGTCGTGTCCGGCACCAGGGGCGGCCGGTTCACGGAGGCGTCGTGCCGTCTGCTCATCGACGCCGAAGGCGCGGCCCCCCGGTTGCCCGCAACGCTGGGCGTCCGGCTCCCGCGCCGGTACGCGATGGGCCTCCAGTATCACATGCGCGGGGTGGGGGGGATTGACCCGGATACCCCCGAGGTGTTCTTCGGCCGCGATCTCGCCCCGGGGTTTTTCGCGTGGCTGATGCCGGTCGGCCGCGACCGCGCCCGCGTGGGGTTGTGCGTCGATCCGCGGATCGCCCGGCGCGCTCCGATCTGGTATCTCGAGCGCTTCATCGCCACGCACCCGGCGCTGCACAGCCGGCTCGCCGGAGCGACCGTCGAAGAGAAGGTCGCCGGCCGGATCGCGCTCCTCGGGCTGCGACGACCGGTCGACGCGGGCGGGTTCGTCATCGTCGGCGACGCGGCGGGTCAGGTCAAGGCGACGTCCGGCGGCGGGATCTACTACGCGATGATCGCCGGGCGCATCGCCGGCGAGATCGCGGCCCGCTATGTCGGGGGCGACCGGAAGGCCACGGCGGAGTACGAACGGCGGTGGCGGAGCCGGTTTGGGCGCGAGGTCTCGTTCACGGCGTTCGGCCGGCGGGCGATCAATCACCTGTCGGACGCCGACCTCGACGCGCTCCTGGGGGCGATCGCGGAGAGCCCCCAGCTCAGGCTGAGTGTCGAGCGCGCGGGCGACACGCAGTTTCAATCCCGGCTCTTCTTCCCGCTCCTGCTCGGCCTGGGCGCCGCCGGGGTGCGGCGACCCGCGCTCGTTCCGGTGGTCGCGAAGGCGCTGCTCCACGGTATGCTGACGCAGCTCTGACCGAATCGCGCGGCACGGGAGGATACGCGTCGGGCGACACGAATCCTCTCCTATGCGCATCATCGCCGACCTTCACCTCCACTCCAAGTTCAGCCGCGCAACCAGCCGAGAGATGGACGTCGAAACCCTCACACGATGGTGCGGTCTCAAGGGTATCACTGTTGTGGGCACGGGGGACTTTACCCATCCGGTGTGGCTGCGCGAACTCCGCGCGAAACTACGTTCCAACGGGCGCGGCCTGTACACCTGCGGCGCCCAGCATTTCATGCTCACCAGCGAGGTGAGCAATATCTACCCGCAGGGCGGCCGGCTCCGCAAGATTCACAACATCATTCTTGCCCCCTCCCTTGAGGTTGTAGACCGCATCAACGCCGTCCTGGGACGATTCGGCAGCTTGATGGCCGACGGGCGTCCCACACTCTCGCTGCCGAGCGACAAGCTCGTTGAGTACGTCATGGAAATCTCGCCGGAGTGCATGGTGATCCCGGCCCATGTCTGGACGCCGTGGTTCTCCTTGTACGGCAGCAACTCCGGGTTCGACTCGCTCCGGGAGTGCTTCGGCGACCAGGCGCGCCACATCCATGCGGTGGAAACCGGGCTCTCGAGTGACCCCCCCATGAACTGGCGGATCGGGGAACTGGACTCGGTGATGCTCGTGAGCAACTCCGACGCGCACTCGCCGGCGAAGCTCGGACGCGAGGCCAATGTGTTCGACTGCGAGCTCGACTACGGGGAGATCCTCGGTATCCTGCGGCGGGGCGACACCTCGAAATTCCTGGAGACGCTCGAGTTCTTTCCCGAGGAAGGGAAGTATCACTTTGACGGGCATCGGGTGTGCAACCAGCGGCTCTCGCCCCGCGAGACCCGTACCGCGCGTGGTCGCTGTCCCGTGTGCGGAAAGCCGCTCACGGTGGGGGTGATGTCCCGGGTCGAGGCGCTGGCGAGCCGGGAAGATGGCTCGGCCATGCCGGGCCGGGTGCCGTTCCGCCACCTGATCCCGCTCGAAGAGATCATCGGGGAAGCGCTCGGCTCTCAACCCGGCAGCTCGGCGGTGCGCGAGGAGTATCTCGCGCTCACCTCCGCGCTCGGCAACGAGTTCGCCATCCTGATGGACGTCCCCCTGGACGAGGTCGCCCGGCACGCGCGTCCTCGCCTGGTGGAAGGGCTGCGCCGGGTCCGCGACGGCCGGGTGCAGATCCGCCCGGGATACGACGGCGTGTTCGGTGAGATTCGCATCTTCGGCGGCGAGGCGGAGGAACGCCGAGTGGAGGAAGCGCAGCCGGCGCAGACCAGCCTGTTCTGACCCCCCGGGTCGACCGCACGCAGGGGACCGGCCGGATCAGGGCGCGCCCGCCGCGGCCGACGGTATTTGTCCGCCCGGGCCACGACGCGAGACTTCGCGCCGGGCACCTCTGGCTGTATCGGACCGAGATCGCCCGGATCGAGGGGGATCCCGAAGAGGGAGACGCCGTGGCGGTGCGCGCAGCCTCCGGCCGCCATCTCGGCACCGGGTTCCTCAATACCCGCTCGGCGATTGCGGTGCGCCTCCTCACGCGTGAAGACCGCGAGATCGACGAAGGATTTCTGGCGGACGGTCTAAGCCGCGCGATTTCTCTGCGCACACGGCTGGTCCCCCCCGCGGGAGCCTGTCGTCTCGTGTACAGCGAGGGGGACTACCTCCCGGGGCTGATCGTCGACCGCTACGCCGATCTCCTCGTCGTCCAGACCCTGACCCTCGGGATGGATCGGCGGAAAGACCTCCTGGTGCGTCTGCTCACGGACATGGTCGGGCCACGAGGCGTTTATGCCCGCAACGATCCGGCCGTCCGGCGGCTCGAGGGCCTCCCGAAAGAGTCCGGGTGGGTCACGGGAAGTGGATCGACCAGGGTCGAGATCGAGGAAGGCGAGAGCCGGTTCATGGTGGATATCGCGGAGGGGCAGAAGACAGGGTTCTTTCTCGACCAGCGCGAGAACAGGACGCGGATCGCGGGCCTCGCCGCCGGGCTGGACATCTTGGACTGCTTCGCCTACACGGGAGCCTGGGGCATCCGGGCCGCACGGCGTGGGGCGGCCGCGGTCACCGGGATCGAGATCTCGGACACCGCGGCCGCGCTGGCCGGGGAGAACGCCGCCCGCAACGGGTGCGGCGATCGCTGCCGCTGGCTCCAGGAGAACGCCTTCGACGGGCTGCGGCGTCTCGCGTCGGCCGGCCCTGCGTTCGATCTGGCGATCCTCGATCCCCCTGCGTTTGTGAAGACCCGCTCCGCGCTCGCGCAGGGCCTCGGAGGGTATAAAGAGATAAACCTGCGCGCGCTCAAGGTACTGCGCCCAAACGGCTGGTTGGTCACGTGTTCATGCTCGTATCACGTGGATGAGGCTACCCTGACGGCGGTGGTATGGGACGCCGCGCGGGATGCGAGGAGGAGGATCAGGATCGTCGAGAGCCGTTCCCAGGCGGGGGACCATCCCGTTCACCCAGCGATGCCGGAGACCCGGTATCTCAAGTGTCTGATCATCGCGGTGGAGTGAGACGCGCCCGGTCTGGGCCTCGAGGCCGGGCGCGCCCGTGGTCTCTGTCCCAGTTGGTTGCGGGCCGCCCGTGGGGCGTCTATAATGGAAGGAGAAATGTTCCAGACATATCACTGTGGGTAGGCGCGGGAGGAGATCCGTGTGCCGGATTCTCCTCCTTTGTGTTTGAGCCTGATTTCAGCTGAGGTGATTACGGGTGGTCGGCCAGCAGGTCCACATTACCGATAACCTCGACGTGCTCCTGGGCGTCCTGCCTCCGCAGATCCGCGACGCCGTCGAACAGCAGCCAACCCTGGATGAGCTCCTGGAGGTCGTGCTCGACCTTGGGCGCGAGCCCGAAGCCCGGTTCCCCGGACGAGCCGTGCGGCTGTCGGAGGCGTTCGTCAGCCGGGACGAGATGCAGTTCGTGATCAGCCGGGTGGGGACGTTCGGCAAGGACAACCGGGCCGGGATCGAGCGGACCCTCCACCGGATCTCGGCGATCCGCAACCGCGTCGGCGAGATCATCGGGCTGACCTGTCGCGTTGGCCGCGCCGTGTTCGGCACGGTTGACATCGTCCGGGACGTGATCGAATCCGGGCAGAGCGCGCTGCTGGTCGGGCGGCCCGGGGTCGGCAAGACGACGCTGCTCCGGGAGGCCGCCCGCGTCCTCTCCGATGAGATCGGCAAGCGCGTCGTGGTGGTGGATACCAGCAACGAGATCGCCGGCGACGGGGACATCCCGCATCCGGGGATCGGGCGCGCGCGCCGGATGCAGGTTCCATACCCGGAGCTCCAGCACGCGGTCATGATCGAGGCCGTGGAAAACCACATGCCGGAGGTCATCGTCATCGATGAGATCGGCACCGAAGCGGAGGCGCTGGCGGCCCGCACGATCGCGGAGCGCGGCGTGCAGCTCATCGCCACCGCGCACGGCAACACGCTCGACAACCTCCTGCAGAACCCCACCCTGTGCGACCTGGTCGGGGGGATCCAGGCGGTGACGCTCGGCGACGAGGAAGCCCGCCGGCGGGGCACCCAGAAGACGGTCTTGGAGCGCAAGGCCCCGCCCACGTTTGAGGTCGTCATCGAGATCCAGGAGCAAGACCGGCTCGCGGTGCACCACGATGTGGCTCACGTGGTGGACCGGTTCCTGCGGGGAGATATGCCGCGAGCCGAGATCCGTACGCGGACCGCGGAGGGTGAGGTGCGGATCAGCACCGACGGTGAGGGGGCGGCCCCACCGGCCACCGATGGCCACGCGCTCGTCGGGCGCCCCCCGCACAAGATTGTCCGGATCTACCCGTACGCGGTGAGCCGGAACCGACTCGAGCGGGCCATCCGGGAGCTGCGCGTCCCGGCCGACATCGCGAACACGCTGTCCGAGGCCGATCTGCTGCTCACCCTCAAATCACAAGAGAAGCGTCAGCCCAAGCGGCTCCGCGAGGCCGGCACCCGTGGGCTTCCCATGCACATCATCAAGAGCAACACGGTCTCGCAGATCGAAGCGGTGCTCCGGGGGATCTTCCGGGTCGACGACCGCCACGACCCCGACGAGGTGGCGCTGCGGGAGGTCGAGGATGCGATCTCCGAGGTGATGGCCTCGGCTCAGCCCGTGGAGCTCACTCCCCAGAACTCGTATGTGCGCCGGATGCAGCACCAGTTCATTCAGCGGTACGGCCTCCTCTCCGAAAGTAAAGGCACGGACCCGTTCCGGCGGGTGGTGATCTATCCTCAGTAGGGCCCCCAGGAACGCCGCGGCGGCGCCCCATCCCGACTCCAGAGCGGGGATCTTCATCACGCTGGAAGGCCCCGAGGGCGCCGGGAAGACCACACAGACCGGCCTTCTGGCCGACCACCTCCGGCACAGCGGCCGCGAGGTGGTGTGCGTCCGCGAGCCCGGAGGGACTCCGATCGGCGAGCAGATCCGCGCCCTGCTGCTCGATCCCCGGCGGGGGGAGATGGACGCGCGGGCAGAGATGCTCCTGTTCGCGGCGTCCCGGGCCCAACTCGTGGCGCAGATCATCGCGCCCGCGCTCCAAGCGGGCCGGGACGTGGTGTGCGACCGGTATGTGGATGCGTCCCTCGCCTACCAGGGCATCGCCCGGGGGATCGGGGTCGAGCCGGTACGGACCGTCAACGCCGTCGCGACGGCCGGGGTCTATCCGGACCTCACGTTGCTGCTCGACATCGACGTCGCCACGGGGCTCACGCGGGCCCGAGCGGAGACCGGGGCGCGCGCCGCGGGCGACCGGATGGAGCAGGAGGTCCTCGTCTTCCACCAGCGGGTGCGAGAAGGGTTTCTTTCCCTAGCCCAGAAAGACCCCCTTCGAATTAAGGTGATCGATGCCCGCGGGTCGGTGACCGCGGTGCAGCGGGCGATCCAGGAGGCGGTGGCGCAGATCCTGCGCGGCCGCGGAGAGGGGCTCGGCCAGGAGGGGTCCCGATGAAGCTGATCCTAGCGATCGTACAGGACAAGGACACGCGCGCGCTGATGGAGGCGCTCGTGGCTGCGGAGTTCCAGGCGACAAAGCTGGCAAGCACGGGCGGGTTCCTCCGCGAGGGCAACGCGACGGTCCTGATCGGCACCGACGAGAGCAAGGTCGAGGCGGTGCTCGCGGTCATTCAACGGACCTGCCACGTACGGGAGCAACTCGTGAGCCCCCTGCCGCCGGTCGTGGAGCCGGTCGACTCGTACATCTCTGCGCCGGTCAAGGTGCAGGTCGGCGGTGCCGTCGTGTTTGTCATCGACGTCGAACGGATGGTCAAGATCTAGGTCCCGGTGCCGTTTCGCGACCTCATCGGGCAACACCACGCGCGCCTCGTCCTCAAGCGCGCGCTCGAGAGCCGGAAGGTGTCTCATGCGTATCTCTTTGTCGGCCCGGTCGGGGTGGGACGGCTGGCGGCGGCCCGGGCCTTCGCGCAGGCCTTGTTGTGCACGGCCGGGGGCAGTGACGCGTGCGGCGTGTGCGGACCTTGCCGGAAGGTCGTGAGCGGCACGCACCCCGATCTCCGGATCATCGCGCCGGGGCGGACCGAGACCGGAGCGGAACGCCGCGCCGTCGCCATCGATCAGGTCCGGGACCTCAAGCGCGAAGCGGCGTATCCCCCCTACGAGGGACCGTGGAAGATCTTCATCATTGAAGACACCGAACAGATGCGGGCGGAGGCGGCCAACAGCCTCCTCAAGGTGCTGGAGGAGCCCCCTGCGAGCATCGTGATCATTCTGCTCTCGGAGTCCACCGAGGCGCTTCTGCCGACCCTTGTCTCTCGTGCGCAGGTGGTGCGCTTCACGCTCGTGTCCGCCAAAGAGATCGCGGACGCGCTCGCGGCCCGAGCCGGGGTGCCGGCCGAACGGGCCCGCTTCCTCGCCGCGATGGCGGGCGGCAGGGTGGGTGCCGCTCTCGAGGCCGCGCGGGCCGGGGAGGACGCGTTTGCCCGACGGCAGGACGTCCTTCGGACCCTTGACGCGGTCGAAGGCGGAGATGTGATCGCCGGCCTGGATGCCGCGGAGGCGGTCGCGAAGCAGAAGGACGAGATCGAGCGGTGGCTCGATATCGCCCTCCTATGGTATCGCGATCTTGCGGTCTGGCAGGTGGTGGGGGATCCGGCGCTCCTGACCAATCTGGATCAGCGCGGGAAGGTGGTCGAACGGGCCCGGCGGGCCCGTCCCGAAGACCTCACGCGGACGATGGACGCGATCGAGCAGGCGAAGGCCGCCCTGCGCCGAAACATCAACCCGAGGCTCGTCCTGGAAACCCTGTTCACCCAGATGGGAGCGGCGGCGGGACATCCCGCAGCATAAAGAGGATTGTCGGTGCGCGTTCTCTCGTCCATCGCCGTGATCGCAGCCGTTCTCATCTTCTGTGGAACGCCGGTTGTCGGGGCGGACGATCCGGAACGCGCCGTGTTCCTGTTGCAGGTCGTCGCCCGGAATAACGGGTCGTACCAGAGCGCGGTGTACGGCACCGCCTTTTTCATTGCCGGCGACGGCACCGCACTGACGAACAGCCACGTCGTCTATCTAGCGCAGCGCGAGCCGGCGCGGTACCAGCTGCTTGCCGTCGTCAACCAGGAGTTTTATTCGGCGTCGATCGTGTGCGCGAGCCGGCTCGGGCACGATCCGACGAATCCCGGCCTGAACGTCCACCCCGGCCGCGACATCGCCAAGATCAGGCTCGTTCCGTCGGCATTTCCGTTCGCGCGGTGGCGCTTGTTGCTGCCGGGCGGCCAGCGGCTGCTCAGCGTGACCGCCCACCGCGACGGCCTGCCGCAGTTTCCGTTTCTGCCCGTCTCCGGCCGTCCGAGCTCCGGCGACCAGGTCCGGGTGATCGGCTTCGGCCACCTCTTCCCGGGTCCGCCCCGATGGACCGCGACGGGACAGGTGCTCGGGATCGACCACACCATCGATGGGACCGAGATCTTCGGCGTCGATTTCACGGGCCCTATGGAGCCCGGCAACAGCGGATCTCCCGTCCTCAACCCCCAGGATCAGGTCATCGGGATGTGGACGTGGTACTCCGTGACCGATGCGAACATCGGAATGGCGATCAGCAACACCGCGTTCCACGTCCCCTGTCTCTAGCCGGTGTGCGGCCCGTGGGCCGTCAGTGGATGAGCGCGCGGATGATGATGAGTGCAGCCAGGAGGATCAGCCCCACCACCCACCACGGAATGCTGCGGCGCGCACGCGCCGCCCCACGATCGGGGGCGTTCGCGCAGGTGTCGCAGTAGTTTCCCGTCCTCAGGCGAACGAGGCAGGCTTTGCAGAGCGCCTTTCCGCATCGCCCGCAGTAGCCGAGCGCGGTGCGGTCGGGATGGGTGGCGCACTTCACCGGGGCACCTTCGCCCGTTGCCGAGGCCGCTTCGGCGCCGGCCGCAGCCGCTTGAGGATGCCCATGTTCTTCCGGTCGGGGCCGGTCTGCTCGAACCCCGGCGTCTCGATAAATCCCGGCAGGTCCTTGAGCGCGGGATGGGCCAGGATCGCGCGGAACCCTGCCCGTCCGATCTCGCCCTCCCCGATGTTTTCGTGTCGGTCGAGGTGGGATCCGAGCGCGGCTTTCGAGTCGTTGAGGTGCAACGCCTGGAGCCGCCTGAGGCCGATCACGCGGGCGACGGCGCGCACCATGGCATCGACGCCCGCGGGGGCGCGGAGGTCCCACCCGGCGGCAAACAGATGGGCCGTATCGAGGCAGATCCCGAGGCGGCGGCGCTCCCCGGTCTCATCGACGATCTCCCGCAGTTGCTCGAAGGTGCCGCCGAGGCTTCCCCCCGCGCTGCCCTCCAGCAGCACCATCGCACTCGTGCTCTCCCGGAGCGCCGCACGGAGCGCCCAGGCGATCCGCGCCCGCGCATCCGGCCAGGGACTTCCCATGGGGCTCCCGATGTGCGTGATGGCCGCGCGGCCGCCGAGGGCGTCCATCCCCTGCAGCGTGTGAACGAGCGACACGACCGAACGCCGGTAGAGGTGGGGATCGGGCGAGGCGAGATTGATCAGGTACGAGGTGTGGGCGACGAGCGGATCCAAGCCGGCCGCGTCCCTCCTGCGGCGGAACTCCTCGAGCTCGTCCGCCGGGTAGGAGACGAGGCGCCACTGTCGCGGGCTGCCAAAGAAGATCTGCAGGCACTCGCACCCGAGCGCCTGGGCGCGGGGCACCGCATCGCAGAGGCGGCCGCTGATCGACACGTGGGCGCCGAGGGGCACGGCCACTGGTTCGGGAGCGCGCGGGGCAATCTCCTGCGAAACGACGCGCCCGCCCCGACGATCCGATCGTGCGGACCAGCAACGCGCGGCCGGAGTGGGCGATCGCGGATGGATATGATGAGGGAGATGACGGCACCGGCGGCAAAGTCTGCTCCTGTGAGGTGATGGGATGAAGGTCGAACCCTTCGCGCTCGAGCGGTGGATGACGCGCCACGAGCTCCGCGCGCGGTACAACATCGCCGAGAGCGGCATCCTGCCGCTGCGACTTGCCGACCTTCTCGGCTGGCTGCCTCCGGACGAGCGCCGGGACACGCTCGACCGCCTGGTCCAAATGCCGCTCGACTACTGCGAAGCGGTCGGCACGCACGAGCTGCGTTCGCTGATCGCCGCCACCTACGTCGGTTGCGATCCCGACAATATCCTGGTCACCGCCGGGGCTATCGAGGCGAACTTCCTGTTGTTCAATGCGCTGCTCGACCCCGGTGACCACGTGGTCGTGCCCTATCCCGCCTACCAGCAACTCTACAGCGTGCCGCGGGCGCTCGGGTGCGATGTCTCACTGTGGAAGGTAGGGCCCGAGAGCGGCGACCGGTACGACACGGACGGGCTGGCGCGGCTCCTTCGGCCGAACACGCGTCTCGTCGTCGTCAATTCGCCGCACAACCCCACCGGCGCGGTCCTCCCGCCGGAGGGGGCGCGCCGCGTGTACGCGCTGGCGGAGTCCGTCGGGGCCAGGGTGATCTCCGACGAGGTCTATCGCTGGCTCACCGTTCCCGGCGGCGACCCGATCGCCCCGCCGATGTTCGAGCACGGGCCCCGCGGTCTGAGCGTCGGCACCGTGTCCAAGCCCTTCGGGTTGCCGGGCCTGCGCATCGGCTGGATCGCAGCGCCTGTGGATGTCGTCTCCGCCTGTGTGGCCCTGCGCGATTATGTCTCGCTGAGCCCCGGCCGGCTCAACGACGCGATCGCCCAACTGGCGCTCCGGCACCGTGAGCGGATCATTGAGCGGAACACCCAGATCATCGCCGCCAATCTGCGCGCGACCGCACAATGGATCGCCCGGCACGCACCCATCCTGTCTTGGACGCCGCCGCGCGGAGGACTCCTCGCGCTGCTGCGCTACCAGCTTGAGATTCCTTCGCTGGACCTCGCCGATCGGCTCGCGACCGAGCACGGTGTCATGCTGGCGCCGGGCTCCGCTTTCGGGTATGAGCACCACCTGCGCATCGGCATCGGCCAGGACCCGGATGTCTTTCAGGCCGGCCTGGATGCGGCGAGCCGCTGCTTCGCGCGGCTCAGGGAGGAGGGCGTCGATGGACGAGCACCCGCGGTGGGGGTTCAGCACTCTGGCGATTCACGGAGGCGGGATCCCTGACGCCAACAAGTCCGTGGTAACGCCGGTCTACCAGACGGCGACGTTCCGGTACGACTCGGTCGAAGAGGGAGCGCGCCTCGGCGCAGAAACCGCGCCCGGCTATTTCTATACGCGCTGGGGGAACCCGACGACCTCCGCGTTCGAGCAAAAGGTCGCGCTCCTCGAAGGCGGGGAGGCCGCGCTGGCCACCTCATCCGGGATGGCGGCGATCGCCACGGCGGTGATGAGCCTGGTGCGGGGCGGTGATCACGTCGTCGCGCCGAAGGCCGTGTATCAGGCAACATTCGGCCTGCTCGACTCCGTGCTGCCCGCGTACGGGGTGGAGGCGACGTTCCTCGACGACCCGGACGTCGGCGCCTACGAGCGCGCGGTGCGGCCCAACACGAAGCTGCTCTACATCGAAACGCCGAACAATCCCCTGCTCGGCGTCATCGATATCGCGGGCGTGGTGGCGCTCGCGCGAGGCTGCGGCGCGCGCACCATCGCGGACAACACCTTCGCGACCCCGTACAATCAAACGCCGCTCGGGTTGGGGGTCGACCTCGTCTGCCACAGCGCGACGAAGTACCTGGGCGGGCATCACGACGTCACAGCCGGGGTGATCGTGGGATCGAGCGAGCTGATCCGCCGGTGCGTCCTCACGATGCGGACGTTCGGAGGCGTCCTCGATCCATTCGCCGCGTACCTGCTGATCCGGGGGCTCATGACCCTGGGGTTGCGGGTCGAGCGGCACAACGCCAATGCCTTCACCCTCGCCCAGCACCTCGCCGTTCACCCCAAGGTGGCGCGCGTCTACTATCCTGGGCTGCCCGAGCATCCCCGCCACGCGGTCGCGGCCCGTCAGATGTCGCGCGGATTCGGGGGCATGCTCAGCGTGGAGGTGCGGGGCGACGTCGCCGCCGGCGCCAGGTGCGTGGAGGCGCTGCGGGTGGGAAAGCTCGCCGTGAGCCTCGGGGGGGTCAGCACGCTCGTGACCCACCCGGCGTCAACGACGAGCGTGAATATGCCGCGCGAGGTGCGCCTCGCGGCCGGGATCGCAGACGGCTTGATCCGCATCTCCGCTGGAGTGGAAGATATCGCAGACCTCATCGACGACTTCGATCAGGCGCTCGGCCGCGTATGAAATAGCCCACTTAGCGATCGGCACCATGGTCTGGACGTATGCCTCCGCGGGGCATGCCGCCCCACGTGGCGAGGCGCTGAGACAACTCAGCGCTGGCCCGCCCATCGCGTAATCAGCGGAGGGATCTGCGTGAGGGATGTGACCCGTTCCGTCGGCACCGCCGGTCCCGCAAACGTCGCGTTCGCGGGATTGGGCTCGATGTCCACCAGGATCGACCGCATGCCGACGGCGTGGGCCCCCGCGATGTCGGCCCGCAGGGTATCTCCGATCATCACGGCGGAATCGGCCGGCGCTCCCCAGACCTCGAGGACGTGGGCAAAGATCTCGGGGTGGGGTTTGACCCGTCCGAACCCGGCCGACGTCACGAGTGGGTCGAAGTACTCGGCGATCCGAAGCTTGGCTGTGATGTCCAGGATGAGCATGTGGCTCGTCGCGTTGCTGATCATGCCGAGACGCAGTCCACGATTTCGGAGGTGTGCAAGGGTCTCGAGGGCATCCGGGTAGAGCCGGCTCAGGCGGACCTCCGGCTCGAAGAAGACGGCCTCGGCGCGCCGGATCGTGTCCGCGTCGGTCGGGAGCCCGCTAGACGCGAACGCCCGGGTGAGTGCATCAGCGGCGATAACCTCCCTCAATGTTTCTTCCGAGCGTCGCCAGCCGTCGAGGCGGATTTCGAGGAGACGCGCCGTGAGCGCCTGCGGGTCTCGGCATCCCCACTCGGATGCGGCGAACCGTGCAAGCGCGCCGCATTTTTCCCGTTCGAGTTCCAACCCAGTGCGGTGGATGAGCGTGCTGCCGAGATCGAAGATGACGCCCTGAATCGACATGCCCATCCTCGTACGGCGCAGGCAGGGATTGCTCCTCCACCCCCGAACATGCCCGCAGGTATGGCTGCGGATCCACTCCCCGGCAGGAAACGATTGCGCGTTGCCGTCTTGTTGGGAGGACCGTCGCCTGAACGCGATGTCTCGTTGGCCAGCGGCCTCCAGGTGATCCAGGCCATCGATCCCAACCGCTACGACGCGCTCCCATACGAGATCACCCGCGAGGGAAAGTTCCTGCCGCGCCCCGATCTGCTGCGGCTCGCCGGTCCCGGGGGGGCGGGCGCGTCTCCACAGGTCGGGCATGTCCCGGCAGCCGTCGAGTCGACGGCGCTGGCACCTTACCGGATCGAGGACGCGGTCGGGGACGGCACCGTGGACGTGGCGTTCATCGCGCTGCACGGGCCGTACGGTGAAGACGGGACGATCCAGGGGCTCCTGGAGTTGCTCGGCATTCCCTACACGGGCTCCCGGGTGCTGGCCAGCGCGCTCGCGATGGACAAGCTGCGTAGCCGCCAGGTCGGGATGACCGCCGGGTTGCCGTTTCCCGCGTCCGTAGTAGTCGACGGCGGCGCGTGGCCGGGCAACCGGGCGAAGGTGCGGTCGCAGGTCGCGAAAGAACTCAAGTTTCCCTGCGTGGTCAAGCCCAATGCGCAGGGGTCCAGTATCGGGGTCACGATCGTGCGCGGCGCGGATGCGCTTGTCCCAGCGATCGAGGAGGCGCTGCAGTACGGGGAGGTCGTGCTCGTCGAGGAATACCTGCGGGGGACGGAGCTCACCTGCGCCATTCTCGAGGATCCCAAGACGGGCATCCCGGCGGCCCTCCCGCTCGTCGAGATCGTGCCACGGCGCGATTTCTTCGACTATCAGGCGAAGTACATGGGCGCCAGCGAGGAGATTGTTCCCGCGCGCGTGCCCGCGGCCGTGGCCCGGCAGGCGCAGCAGCTCGCCGTGCGCGCCCATCGGGCTCTCGGGTGCGAAGGGATGTCGCGGGTGGATATGTTCGCCAGCGGGAAGAAGATCGTGCTGCTCGAGGTGAACACGATCCCGGGCCTGACTCCGGGGAGCCTCCTGCCCAAGGCCGCGGCGGCCGCCGGCATCGATTTCCCCGAACTCGTCAACCGGATCATCGGCAATGCGCTCCGGCGGAAACGGACCCGTCCTCCGAGCCCGGGAGCCTGAGGGCATGGCCCGGCTCCGCCGGAACGAGTACGTCAAGTCCCACGCGCTGGGCAACGACTACCTCGTCATGGATCCCCGCGTCCTCTCGTTCCGCCTCACGCGGTCTGCGGTGCAGGCGATCTGTCACCGGAACTTCGGCGTGGGGTCGGATGGGATCCTTACGATCGAGCGGTCCCGGCGCGCCCTATTCGGTCTGCGCGTGTTCAACCCCGACGGGAGCGAGGCCGAGAAGAGCGGGAACGGCGTCCGGATCTTCGCGAAGTGCCTCTGGGACCATGGGTACACACGCCGCAGGATCTTTGACGTCGAGACCCGGGGCGGCATGGTCTCGATCACCCTCCGCCTGCGCGGCCGGCAGGTGCAGAACATCACCGCCGGCATGGGGCGTGCGACGTTTCGGAGCCGTGAGATCCCCGTGGCGGGGCCGGACCGGGAGGTCGTCGACGAAGAGCTCACGCTGGGATCCCAGCAGTTTCGGATCACCGCCGTGTCCGTGGGGAACCCCCACTGCGTGATTTTCGTGGATGATCTCGAATCGCTCGATCTCGCTCACGTGGGCCCCATGCTGGAGCATCATCCGATGTTTCCGAACCGCACGAACGTTCAGTTCGTGCGGGTGGACTCGACCAGCCGGGTGGCGATCCGCATCTGGGAGCGGGGCGCCGGCGAGACGTTGGCTTCGGGGAGCAGCAGCAGTGCGGTCGCCGCCGCGTGCGTCCGTCACAGGTTCACCGGCCGGGACGTGACGGTGCAGAGCCCCGGCGGCGTTCTCCGCGTACACGTCGGCGCGGACTTCGATCTCCGGTTGACCGGCCCCGCGGAAGAGACGTGCCGGGGCACCATCAGCGCCGACTTGGCCGCGCGTCTGCGACGATAGCGATGAGACCGATTCTCTACGTGATCCTGGACGGATTGGGCGACCGTCCTGTGCCTGCGCTCGGGGGACGGACGCCGCTCGCCGCTGCGGCGGTCCCGCATTTGACGGTGCTGGCCCGCCGCGGACGCACGGGGTTGGTGCAGACGGTGGGGAAGGGCATCGCCCCCGAATCCGACGTCGCCGTCACGGCGATCCTCGGATACGATCCATTCAAGTACCATACCGGTCGCGGGGTGTTTGAGGCGGTGGGCGCGGGGATGCCGTTTCAGGACGGTGACCTCGCGTTGCGGGGGAACTTTGCCACGGGGGGCGAGGGGCTGCGCATCGTCGACCGGCGGGCCGGTCGGGATCTGACTTCGGAGGAGGCGCATGCGCTGGCCGACGCGGTGACCCGAGAACTACAGTTGGACTCCGTCCCCGCCGATCTCGAGGTGCGGGCCAGCATCGGACACCGCTGCGGGGTGGTCATGCGCCGACACGGTGGGCGGCTCTCCGGAAAGATCAGCAACACCGACCCGGCCTACGCCCGCGTGGAAGGACTCGGTGTGGCCCGCGCGCAGGCGGGGGACATGACCGAGGAATGCACGCCGCTCGATTCCAGCGAAGAGGCCCGCGCCGCCGCCGCCCTGGTGAACGAGTTTACCCGGAGAGCCCATGAGCTGCTGGACCGGCACCCTGTGAACCAGCGTCGCCGCGCCGCCGGCAAGATGCCGGGGAATTTGATCCTGGTGCGGGATGCGGGGGACCACCTCCCCACGATGCCGCCGATCGCCGAGCGGTTTGGGGTGCGGTTCGGCTGCTTCGTCGAGATGCCGGTGGAGCGGGGGATCGCGCAGCTGACCGGGATGCGCGTGATCCCCGTCCCGCCGAGCGGCGCGGATAAAGCGACGGTCTACGCCGAGTGGGCCCGCACGGCGATCACCGAGATCACGCGAACCGGAGGTTTGTATATTCACATCAAGGGACCCGACGAGCCGGGACACGACGGCGACGCGGATGCCAAACGTGCCGTGATCGAGCTCATCGATCGGGCGTTCTTCGGGACCCTGCTCCCTCAGATCGACCTTGAGAAGGTGCTCATCGCCGTGACCGCCGATCACGCCACCCCGTGCGAGCTCCACAGCCACTCCGACGACCCGGTCCCGCTGCTACTGGCGGGCGGAGGGGTAACGTCGGACGGAAGCCGCGAGTACAACGAGGCGGCCTGCGCCCACGGCAGCCTCGGCACCCTGATGGGGGTCGAGATCATGCCCCTGCTGGTCAAGATGGGGGGCGCAGCCTAGGCAGCGCCGCGCTCGAGTGCGACCACGCACTCAACGTGATAGGTGTGGGGAAAGAGGTCGAGCGGCTGGACGGTGCGGATCGCATACCCGGCGGCGGCCAGGTCTTCGAGATCGGACGCCAGGGTCGTGGGGTTGCAGGAGACGTAGAGGATCCGCGATGGCGCCGCGGCGATAACCTTCCGCATCACCCGGCTCCCCGCGCCGCTCCGAGGCGGGTCGAGCACGAGCAAGTGAGGCGCTCCGGCCCGGCCCACCAGGTCCGGAAGGAGGCGCCGGACGTCCCCCGCGGCAAACTCCACGTTCCCGATCGCGTTCTGGGCCGCGTTTTCACGAGCGGCTTCGACGGCGGAGGCGGCGATCTCCAACCCGTACACCCGTTGTGCCCGAAGCGCGAGAGGGAGCGAGAACGTGCCGACCCCACAGTAGAGGTCGAAGACCGTCTCGTGTTCCCGCGGTTCTGCGAGCGTGCCGACCGTCTCGACCAACCGTTCCGCCTGCACGGTGTTGGTCTGGAAGAATGTCTCGAGGCCGATCCGGAACCGGAGGCCCGCGAGCTGCTCGACGATGTACGGCCGGCCCGCGAGCACGGAGACGGCGGTCAGGGGAAGGCCATCCGACGCCCCGGGATTGACCCCGTGCAGGACGCTCATGACGCGGGGGACGGTAGTGCGGACGCGGACGGCGAGGTCGCGGGCCGCGGGGACCTCTGGCGCCGTCGTGATCAGCGCGACCATCATCTCGCCGCTGCGCCGTCCCTCGCGGATGACCAGCTGTCTGAGGAGCCCGGTGTGATCGCGCGCATTGTACCGGGACAACCCCGACGCGCGCGCCCATTCCGTGGCAACCCGAAGGATCTCGTTCGCCGCCTCCGACTGGATCAGACAAGCGGTGATGGGGACCACGCGGTCAAACGCCCCTCGCCGATGCAGCCCCAAGGTGGCGTCGGGGTGGAACGTAAACTCCATCTTGTTCCGATACCCCCAGGGATCGACCGCCGGGAGGATCGGCCTGACGTCGACGTCACGGAGACCGGCGATGTGGGTTAGGCTTTCGCGGACGATGCTCTCTTTGGCGCCGAGTTGATCGGTGTACCCCAGGTGCTGCCAGACGCATCCACCGCAGGGGCCGAAGTGGGGGCAGGGCGGCGACACGCGCGCCGGCGCGGGTGAGGCGACCTGAATCAGGTCCGCCTCGGCGTAGGCGGCTTTGACGCGCCACAGGCGCGCGCGAACACGATCCCCCGGGGCCGTATCCGGCACGAACACCACGAATCCATCGATGCGCCCCACGCCACGACCGCCGTAGGCCATGCGGTCGATCGTGAGCTCGATCTCGGCGCCACGGCGGAAGGGCGGGTGGCGCTGCGCCACCGCCCGCTCCATGGCCTCATCTTACCATGGAGCTGACGCGCGTATCCGACCATTGCGCAGCCCACCACTCTAGCAGGGAACCCACACCGGAGCCGATGAAATTGACACGACCAATCGTCCGTCGTGCCAGAAAACAGGGTGAGAAGTATGTGGAAGAGGCGCACGCGCCGCGGCTTCAGACACTCATCGAATCCTCAGACGCCCGTCCCTGTGCCGGATCAATCCGCTCAGCCGGCGCCTGCGATGCCGCTCCCAACCGCCGCGGTCCCTTCACTGGCCTCGCAGGCCAGAGAGAAGCCCAAAGTCGACATACACCCTTTGATGGCGAGTTGTCACGATCGCCGAGTGGGGCAGCGACGCGACAGATAGTTGGACCCGGCCCTTCCGCCACGGGCACATAACGGGTGCAGCAAATATGGCGAGGCACATGGCGGGTCTCCTGCAAGAACGTCCGCCGACCGAAGTGGCGCAGAAAATGCAAACGGCCCGCGAGTGTGTCCGCGCCAAGTACAACAAGCTTGATACGCTACACCGCCGTCTCGACACAGAAGTCAGCAAAGATGTGGCGGGGGGCCACAACTACACCATCGCGTCGACCCTGTACGTCCTGCTTGTCGATTGCCGTTAACGCCGGGCATCCTGCGCGTCATCACGCCACTGTGAACAGTCATACGTCGATTGATGATCTCCGTTGAATAACGTTGGCTTTCCATTCACA